>NZ_JBMXBO010000014.1:0-72636 GCF_049546925.1 Acinetobacter sp. AND/436 | reverse complement strand
CTCTGCTTGAGTCCTTTTTTATTGCGGTTTTTAAACCTGGATCAAGGAATTAAGCCTTCATCACGCATGGCAATCTGCACCGATTGACGCTCGGCCACTTTATTGCGTAGCGCAATAATATGGGTATATGGGGTTAAATCATGATGAATATGGTTCGACCAGTTGGTCAGTACGAATAAATAGGCATCGGCCGGGCCAAAGTTATCATCGACCAGATATTCATTGTCTGATTCACCAATGGTTTTATCAATATAACTTAACAGACGGTCAATTTCAGCATAGGCTTTATTTTTTTCATCATCGGTTAACTGGCCACCAAAGAATACCGCGTAGGCATCATGCAGTTCCGAGTTGAGATAACCTAACCATTCCAGCACTTTGGCACGGCCCATGCCTGATGGCGGAATTAAATCTTGTTTTGGATCGTGCTGGGCCAGAAACGGTAAAATTGCCATGTTTTCGGTCAGAATCAGACCTGGATTAATCTCAAGCGCTGGAACATAGCCTTTTGGATTAATTTCGTAATAATCATGACCTTTTTCGGTTTTATGGGTTTTCAGGTCGACACGTTCTAAATCAAAATCTACATTAATTTCATTTAAAATAATATGGGCCGCTAAAGAACATGCACCCGGTGAATAATAAAGCTTCATATCTGATCCTTGTTATATAACTACTAACTGTTTTAAATGGCTTCTAACAAACTTTCAAGTGATCGAACCTGTAAATTGCAAAAAAGCGTAAATGCGTAAAAAACATTTACCTTTTCAATATTGAGCAAGCGCGGCGCTTTTTCAAGTGGATTGCGGCTGCTTTTTTCACTTCATTTGTTTTACCATAGTCGCCTTTAAAGTTTCATGAAAAGCCGATTGTGATTAGTCTGAAAAAAGAAGAGTGGTTTTCCAATATCCGGACCGATGTGCTGGCCGGTCTGGTGGTGGGGCTGGCCCTGATTCCTGAATCCATTGCCTTTTCTGCAATTGCCGGTGTCGATCCACAAGTTGGCCTATATGCCTCCTTCTGTATTGCCGTGACCATTGCCTTTTTTGGTGGCCGCACGGCAATGATTTCGGCCGCGACAGGTGCCATGGCGCTACTGATGATTACCCTGGTCAAAGAGCACGGGCTGCAATATTTGCTGGCGGCAACGGTACTGACCGGAATCATTCAAGTGGTGGCCGGCTATTTTAAAGTGGCCAAGCTGATGCGTTTTGTGTCGCAATCGGTGGTCTATGGTTTTGTGAATGCGCTGGCGATTTTAATTTTTGTCGCGCAACTTCCAGAGCTGATGCAAATGGATCTGTGGGGCTATATCTTTGTCGGCCTGGGGCTGGCGGTAGTTTATCTGTTTCCCTATCTGCCTAAAATTGGCAAGGCGGTGCCCTCACCCTTAATCTGCATTATTGTGCTGAGTCTGCTGGCGCTGTTTTTGGGTGCCGATATGCGTACGGTGAGTGATCTGGGACAATTTCCAGACACCTTACCGGTATTTTTAATTCCTGAAATTCCGCTGAATTTTGAAACACTGGCGATTATTTTCCCCTATTCCATCACCCTTGCGACAGTGGGTTTACTGGAAACCATGATGACCACCACCATTGTGAATGAAGTGACGGAAACTGAAGGTGACCGTCATCAGGAATGTCGTGGTCAGGGCTATGCCAATATTGTCAGCGGTTTTATGGGCGGGATGGCCGGCTGTGCCATGATTGGCCAGTCGATTATTAACGTCAGCTCTGGTGCGCGTACCCGTCTTTCTACTTTGGTCGCCGGCGTTTTCCTGCTGTGTCTGGTGGTGTTCCTTAAAGACTGGCTGGCTTATATTCCAATGGCGGCGCTGGTGGCGATTATGATTATGGTGGCCTTTACCACCTTTAACTGGGATTCGGTGCGTAACTTTAGCAAGCATCCAAAGCAAAGTAATATTGTGATGCTGACCGTGGTGGCGATTGTACTGGCCACACACAACCTGGCCTTGGGTGTTTTCGTTGGGGTATTGCTGTCGGCCTTATTCCTGGTGAATAAGCTGGAAAGTGAAGTCAAAGTTCAGTCTGAACGCGTACAGGATACACGCCGTTATCAGATTACCGGACAGATTTTCTTTAGCAGCTCGGACAAGTTTTTCCAGTTCTTTAACTTTAAGGAAAATCTGCAACAGGTAAAGATTGATCTGACTCACGCGCATATTTGGGATTTAACCTCAGTGAATATGCTGAATACCGTGGTGCAAAAATTTGAAGCTCGCGGGATTCAGGTCGAGCTGATTGGCTTAAATGAAGCCAGTGACACCCTGATTGATAAATTAAGTCCGAATTAAGCTTGAATAAAAACTGCCTAAAGAAAAAACGCCTGATAATCAGGCGTTTTTTATGGCAGATCAATACCCGCCTTATTTACGGCGACGTAACCAAGCCGCAGCACTCAGCCCGAATAATCCCAATAATGACCATAGGCCGGTACTCCCCCCATGGGTATCCGCTTTGGAGTCTTCCGATGGCTTTGGCTCTGCCGGTGCATCTGACAGGTCCAGATCAATAATAATCGGGTCGTGGTCAGATGAACGGAAAGCATCCGGGCTATAAAAGGCCTGAATCTGCTCGGCGGTTTTATAGTCTTCATTATAGGCCAGCGCCGTCGGTTCATCGGCATTAATGGCCCATGCAAAAGCACGTTTAACCCGTGGATACAATTGTGCATCGGCAATGGCATGGTCTAAATTACCGGCGCCGCCATAGCCTTGGGTATTACTGGCCACGCCAAACACATAACTATAAGCCTGTTTACCCTGTCCGATTTTTTCATCATTAAACAGATTTTTATAGTTGGCCTTTTCCAGCGCCAAAATCGGATCTTCTTTGGCATAACTGTTTAAGTCGCCCAGAATCAGGACATTGGGCTGTGTTACTTTGGTTGGATTGGTCGCCAGCCATTGCATTAATTTCTGTACTGCGGTCACACGGGTGCTATTCCAGCAGCCTTGACCATCGTCCTGATCTGCATCTAGGCCGGTATCAGGACAGCTACCTTTGGATTTTAGATGCTGCGGCACCACGGTAAAGCTTTCGCCACCCGCCACAGGTTTAAAACTTTGCGCCATGGTGACACGGTTCAATTGCGTACCATCATCAAATACGGCAGCGGCATTCACCGGCGTCAGGCGTTTGCTGTTATAAATCATGGCTACGGCAATGGTATCGGTGCCCAAGCGATCTGCATTTGGCGGTGTCACATACTTCCAGTCTGGCCCCAGACTTTGGGTTAAATAGGCAATGGCGCTGTCTGGGCCATAACCATTGTTGGCAATTTCATTCAGGCCATAGACATCGGCATCAATGGCTTTTAAGGCACTGACAATTTTCTGATGCTGCTTGTCGAACTCTGCTTTGGTTTTTGCACCGCGCTCGGTCGGGAAGCCTTGTGCCGCGCCATTGTCATAGTTCAGGACGTTAAAGGCCGCAGCACGAATCTGGGCAGTATTTTTAGCGCTGACGCTACTGCGCTCATTTTTGTCTGCCACGATATTCGGCAAGGTTCTGCCCTGAACAGGCTGAATACGCCACTGGTTAAAACGATATTCCAAAATCCCTTCTACATTTTGCAGCTCATAGCCGGCTCTTAAGGTATTTTGCGCATTAAAGTTCAGCGGCAACCACGGCGTCCGGTTCTGGTTGTTATAGCCATCATCCAGAATAATTTTCGACAGCAGGTTTTGTTTGGCCAGGCTGAGTGCTTCGTCGGATTTGGCAGGATACAGATTGGTCGGCATATATAAGCGCCCAAGGCTTAGGGCCAGCTCGCCATAACGGCCATAATTATAGTTTTCACTGACGGTCAGAGTTTGCGGCAGTTTAACCAGTGCACCCTGATAACGCTGCGGTGCATGTTGCTGAATATCCGTCAGGCTTTCAAAGGGTAAATTTACTGTTTTTGGTGCCACCCAGCTTGCCGCTTGCGAATTACAGGTTTGAATCTCCTGAGTCAGCTGGTCCAGCTGCAGCTGGTTTTGATAGCTAGTGAGGCGGCCACGTAAAATCACCTCTTCTCCAACCTGCCCGCCTTTAATCTGGCTGCTGGCCGGAATATAAACAAAAATCGCATTATTCAGGTTTGGTTTGGCTTTGCTATCTGGCGTTTGCAGATAAAAACCGGAAAAACCATTGCTATAACGATAATCTGCGGTCATCACCCCACGCACGGTATAGATCTGGTTCTTGCTGGCACTGTGCAAATCGGCAATGGCGGTATCACTACTGCTACAGCTAATCGTTTCCGTCACAGGCGGTGGCTGCTCTCCTTCTGGCAGCAAATACTGACTAAAAGCATTCCGGTCAGACCAGGCCGTCCATTCACTGTTCACATCAAAAGGTGCTGTTGGGTCAACTGAGCTAACACTATGCGTGGTTTTATTGCGGCTTAAACTGGTGCCCTCTGCCCAACTCGTAGTCTGTCCAAGCACACCAAAACGATCGACCGGTGTATTATGCTTATACAGCACAACCGCATCATTACCATTAAAATTCAGACTTGCGATTTTTTTGACCAGATCGCCCAGCACCAGCTCCAATTCACTTCGCCCGACCAGATATTCAGCTTTGGCCGGCAACACTCCCTCTAAAGATACCGTCAGTCCGGCTGTGGTTGAGCCATAGGAAAAAATCTTGATTTGATACTGAGATAAATCGGCCGCTGTCGCATCAGGGTTATAAATCTCCAGTCCCTTACGGTTCGACGTACCATCGACATATTGACTGAACATCAGCTCTGCATGTGCAGAAAATCCACAACCCATGAGTGCCATGGCCCAGCATAAAGTATGTAATTTCATTGTTTTTTATCAGTTGTTAAAGCTTATTCAGGCTATTTTTTAGACATGACAGATGTATGAACATTTGATGAAACTATTTCTGCATTTTCATGACAGCTGCCGTGAAAAAAATAGCGCAATGCATGAAAAAATTTGACTTCAACTGCTCAGGACTTAAAATACCGCATTTGAATTTTTTACGATTGCCAAAGTTATGTCGAATGATCAATTAGACCAGCAAGTCGTCGAGCTGGACAACTTAAACGAGCACCGTGAAATTGTGACGTTTATGCGTCGTTCCTCACCACTCAACACCTCTCAACGTACTGCGCTTGAACAATATGGTCACCTAATTTTGGAATATCCGGTTGGCGATTTACGTCAGCATTTTGAACATCCAGAACGTCCTTTAACGGTAGAAATCGGTTTTGGAATGGGCCGTTCACTGGTCTTAATGGCGCAGGCCAATCCGGAGCGTAACTTTGTGGGTATTGAAGTGCATGTGCCGGGTATTGCCCAGTGCGTATATGAAGCAGGCACAGCCGGTTTAAGCAACCTGCGCGTACTGGATGCCGATGCAATTCAGGTGCTGCGTGAAATGCCAGACAACAGCATTAACACCGTGCAACTGTACTTCCCGGACCCATGGCAAAAGAAACGCCACTTCAAACGCCGCTTTGTGGTGGATGAGCGTATGGAACTGATTGAACAAAAACTGGAAATGGGCGGTACTTTCCATGCAGCAACTGACTGGGAACCGTATGCAGAATGGATGCTGGACGTGCTGGACAACCGTTCACGTTTAGAAAACCTGGCAGGCAAAGGCAACAGCTATCCACGTCCGGAATGGCGCCCGCAAACCAAATTTGAACGCCGTGGTATTGAAGCCGGTCACAAGATTAACGACTTTATCTTTAAGAAAATTTCTTAATCGCAAAGTTGAAAAAGCGCTGAAATCTCAGCGCTTTTTTTATACGTCCCTATTTTAAGATCAAAGATTTTAAAATAGATGATCTATCAGTCAAAAGATCGGATCGCCCACTCGATCAATCAGCATCAACCCGAAAATAACAACAATGGGTTATGACTGATGACGTTCTAAAATCTGCTGGCTGAATAGTTGATAAACCGCCTGTAAATCGGGTCGCTGTGCATCGGCCAATAACTGCTGATGCATCTGTAAAATATTCTGATCACCACGCATGGCCGGGCCGGTCTGCATGATTTTAGGGTCGGCCTGGGTGGCCTTCTGCGCCGTTTCCAGCATTAACGGATACAGCAGACTAAAATCGACCTGCTGGACATCAACAATTTGCCGGGCCATGTCATAACAATAATTACTGAAATTACAGGCAAACACCGCGGCCAGATGCAGGCTCAGACGCTGCTCGGAGCTATAGGCATAAACCCACTGACTGAGTTCATTGGCCAGCTGCAACAATACAGCCTGATCGTCTTCATGTGCCGCTTCAATAAATAAAGGGGTATGAGTCCAGTCAATCTCACGTTCCAGACTAAAGGTTTGTAGCGGATAAAATACTCCGGCACGTGCATGTACCTGCTGCAACAGCTGCATTGCAGTACTGCCGGAGGTATGGACCATCAGCACTTCAGGCAGATGAGGATGCACCTGCTCAATTACCGCGGCAATGGATTGATCACTCACCGCAATGATCACCAAGTCTAATGTTGCATCAAACTGTTCAGGGCTATGAATTGCACTGGCCTGTACCTGCTGTGCCAGCTGCGCTGCCTTATCCAAACTGCGGCTATAAATCTGTACTATCTGGTGCCGTGCACTCAATGCCCGTGCCAGATGATGTGCTACCCGCCCCGCGCCAATAATCCCGATTCGCATCTGTTTCATCTATATTTTGAACTGCCCACAGCATGCCAATAAAAAAAGGACGAATCAATTCGTCCTGATAGATTTGAGCCAGTTTTAGAACTTTCTTAAGGTCAGAATCTGTTCACTGCGTCCAAATGGCCCATGAACATCATGCAGAATGCCGCTGGTCAGACCAATACCATCTTCACCATATTGTTGTACCACTTCCAGTCCCAGCCACTGGCCTTGCGGCAAGCGGTGCAGATGAATTTGCAGATCCAAATTTGGAAAGCCCCAACCGGCATTCGGGTCCTGACGTGGCACCACGCCATTGGCAGTATCTACCATGCCCATCAGACGGGTAAAATCGGACGTCGGCTGGCCGTCAATCATTTCAAGCTGATTACTGAGCCAGACAATGCCTTTGCCCGGACGATGGTCCAGATGGGCACGGGTCTGAATACTTTGAATATAGCCGCCTGGCCAGCAGCGCATGCCATCCCACTCGGGTAAATAGTCCGGACTTTCTGCCGGTAAATCTTCCAGACCGGCAATGCCTCGAGTGTCGGAAGTCAGCATTTTCCAGGCACGCGCCACAATACAGGTTTTGCCATTGGCACACATTTCCGCTTCAATCAGTTCAATGGTTTTGCCCGGGCGAATCATGCGGGTAGTAATCGAAAATTCACCAAAGGCAATCAAACCAAAAATATCCAGCCCGACCCGGCCAATGCGCATTTCTGCACGTGGCTGGAACTGTTCCAGCTCTGCACAGAGAATACCGGTGGCAGGTGCCATATGCTGCTCATGCGGATTCCACGCGCCCTGAGCATGAATATTCGATTCATAATAAGCTGTGCTGCTACCATCTGCATGCTGTTCACGTCTGATAAAACTGTAATATGCCGACATTATTTTCCCTACTTCCTTGCTCTTTGGTCTGTGTGCTACCTGCCTGTGTAGCCTCTGTTTCGTTTATTTTCGTGCAAAAAAACCATAATAATTCATGATTTGACAATAAACCCTGCAACTTTTAAATCCGACTTTTGTTAATACGTCTTTGGTCTGTTCAGCCGAAACCAGTTCAAAATCATCATCCAGATGTGCAATCATCTTTTCACTCTGCCTCACTGTTAAGCCCTGTTGCACCGCTACATGCTGCAGCACTTGCTGTTCAGCCAATGTTTCAGGCTGCATCAGGTCATAACTGAGGAACACACCACCCGGTTTTAAGCGCTGGCAGATGTCCTGAAAAAAATCGGCTTTGGCCGGCATGGGAATAAAATGCGCCACCAGAATGGCCAGTGCCGCATCAAAAGGCTGAGGGGACTCTAAACTCTGGGTATCGGCCTGAATAAACTGCACCCGCTCGGCACCTGCAATTGAGCGGATCGTATTTTGTGCCTGTTCCAGCATGGCACGGGAGGGATCAATGGCGGTAATCTGCCACTGTGGATGATGCGCCAATAAATAGGTCAGCTCATAGCCTGTCCCGCACCCGACCACCAGAATATGCGCAGTTTCCGGTAATTCTGCTGTTAGAATGGCATCAATCTGTTGATGTACCAGTTCATAGCCGGGAATCAGTTTACGGATGTGATCATCATAGCCGGCGACAATGACTTCACTGTGAAAGTTTTTGGCCATCTTTAACTCACTCTACCTCTGACTCTTGAATAGACTTGCGAAGATCATTCTTGTTGGAAAGTCATGACAGCTCGCGGAAAGCAAAGCAATTTTGCTCTGATTTGATTTTTCCCGAGATTCAATCACATGACCGGCGATATCCCTGTCGCCCTGTCATGTGATTAGATGCCTGCATGAATCAAGCAATTTCTTTTAGGTTCAACTCTTCACGCATAAATTCACGTAGCTTAAACTTCTGCGCCTTACCCGATGCAGTCATTGGAAACTCGCTAAAGAAACGCACATAACGTGGCACTTTATTGTGTGAAATATGCTCGGCGCAGTACTGGCGAATGGTTTCTTCTGTGCAAGGGTCGTTTTCATGCAAGATAATGCAGGCGCAAAGTTCTTCGCCATATTTATGGTCAGGTACGCCAATTACCTGTACATCGCAAACTGCCGGATGGGTATAGAGGAAATCTTCAATTTCTTTCGGGAACAGGTTTTCACCACCACGAATCACCACATCTTTAATCCGGCCTTTAATTTTGACAAAGCCCTCATCGTCCATTTCAGCGATATCACCGGTATGCATCCAGCGCGCGGCATCAATCACTTCTGCGGTTTTTTCCTGATCTTCCCAATAGCCGAGCATTACCGAATAACCGCGAACACAGAGTTCACCGAGCTGTCCGCGTGGTACCACTTTGCCCTCTTCATCGACAATTTTGACTTCCAGATGTGGATGGACACGGCCCACGGTACTGACGCGACGTTCCACCGAATCTTCCGTTGAACTTTGCGCACTTACCGGTGCTGTTTCGGTCATACCATAGCAGATGGTAATTTCAGACATATGCATACGGTCAATGACGCGCTGCATGATTTCCTGCGGACATGGACTGCCAGCCATAATACCGGTGCGCAAGCTTGACAGGTCAAACTCATCAAACTGTTCATGTTCTAAAATGGCAATGAACATGGTCGGTACGCCATAAGCGGCGGTACATTTTTCCTGCTGAATGGCTTTTAAGGTATCCAGCGGGTTAAATACGGCTGATGGATAAACCATGGTGGAACCATGAGTGATACAGGCCAAGTTCCCCATCACCATCCCGAAACAGTGGAATAACGGCACTGAAATACAGACCCGATCTGCCGGGCTGAGATGAATTGCTTCACCGACAAAATAGCCATTATTTAAAATGTTGTTATGGGTCAGCATGGTGCCTTTCGGATTCCCGGTGGTGCCCGATGTAAACTGAATATTAATAGTTTCATCAAACTGCAATTCACTAGAAATCTGCTGCAGTTTTTGCAGCATTTTTTTGCTTGGCGGGGTCAGTAAATCCTGAAAGCGGTGTAATCCGGCATGTTCCTGATCATCAATTTTAATAATATGTTTCAGATGCGGCAGGCGCTCGGCTTTCAGCACTTTGCTTGCTGCCTGGTTCAGCTCCGGGGCAATTTTGGTCAGAATCTCCTGATAATTGGTGGTCTTGAACTGCGAGGCAATCACCAGTCCCTTACACGACACTTTATTCAGTACATATTCCAGCTCATTGCTTTTATAGGCCGGGTTCAGGTTCACCAGAATAATGCCGGCTTTAAAGGCCGCAAACTGGGTAATGGTCCATTCCACGCAGTTCGGCGACCAGATTGCAAGACGGTCACCTTTTTGAAAGCCCAGTTTCAGCAAACTGCAGGCAAAGGCATTCACCTGCTCTTGCAACTGCCGGTAGCTCAAACGCACATTCTGATGCAGGCTGACCACCGCATCCTGTTCGGCGTATTGCGCGCAAGCCTGATCAAATTTTTCACCAATCGTTGTGCCCAGTAAAGGCTGGCTGCTCGTTCCGTAGGCGTAGCTTAACCGTACTTGTGTCATTGAATCGTTCTCCTTGATTCTTTGTAATTCTGATTTTCAACTCTACTAATTGTTTTTGAACCACGACTACCTGTCTGTCTTCCCTGCCGTTTTTATCGTTTTTTACTCACTTCCCTCCTGTCGACGTACTGCATTCATACAAAAATCGGCAATCTGTTTGACAAAGTAATCCTTATAGTTTTGATCAAACATCACATTGCGAGATGGGTTTAAAGGTTCAATCACCACAAAAGTCATAGAGCCAACCACGCCCAGTGCGGCGGTGTTCAAATCTTCAAACTCAAACTCACCATTGACTTTTCCTTCAGCCAAAATTTCCTTAATGCTCTGCTTGATCAGCTGTTTACTGCGAAAACGTTCATGTTCCATTTCCGGATCAACCGGTTCAAACATGAGCGCATACGCCAGTTGGGGACTGTTCATGGCACGCTTCACAAAAGTTGTAACAGATTTTTGCAATTTCTGTTTTGGCGATAAATCCGAGCCGGCAATGTGGTTCAAAATTTCAACCTCATGCTGAATCGCATTCGACAACACTTCAATTAAAATCTGGCTTTTGTTTTCGAAATATCGATAGACCAGACCGGTAGATACACCGGCACGTTCCGCAATGGCCTGAATCGACGCCTCTTTAAAGCCCCCTTGAGCAATTAGTTCACGAGCGGACTGCAAAATCGACAGGCGATTCTGTTCCATTCGTTCCTGCATCAATGATGATCTTTTATAACTCATATCTTATTCTCAACCAGATAAAATGAATTGTAAATCATTTTGTGAATTTTAGTTCACTTTTTTAAATTTTCGATGTATGTTAAAAACCAAGCACAACAAAAATGCTTTTTTGGAAACAACAAATATAACCGCAGGATGGATGAAGAAATGAATTTACAAAGCTTGGATTTCGGTTTGGATGAAACACTGATCGCCCTTCGTGATTCAGTTGCTGCATTTTGTGCAAAAGAGATCGCACCCATTGCTCAACAGGTCGACCGTGACAACGAATTCCCTGCTCATCTTTGGAAAAAGTTTGGGGACATGGGTTTACTCGGTCTGACTGTAAGTGAGGAATATGGTGGCACCAACCTCGGTTATCTGGCACATATTATTGCCATGCAGGAAATTTCACGTGCCTCAGCATCTATTGGCCTTTCCTACGGGGCACATTCTAACCTATGTGTGAACCAAATTAAGCGTAATGGTAACGAAGAACAGAAACAGCGCTATTTACCGAAACTGATTTCAGGTGAATATGTCGGCGCATTGGCCATGTCAGAACCGAATGCCGGCTCCGATGTGGTGAGCATGAAACTCAAAGCTGAAGATCAGGGCGATCATTATCTGCTAAACGGTTCAAAAATGTGGATCACCAACGGTGGCGATGCAGATGTGCTGGTGGTCTATGCCAAAACTGATACCCAAGCCGGCGCCAAAGGCATGACCGCTTTCCTGATTGAAAAAACCATGCCGGGCTTTAGCCACGGTACGCACCTGGACAAACTGGGCATGCGCGGCTCGAATACCTATCCACTGTTCTTTGACAACGTGCGCGTACCGAAAGAAAACGTCCTCGGCGGTGTCGGCAATGGTGTAAAAGTGCTGATGAGTGGTCTGGACTATGAACGTGCTGTATTAAGCGCAGGCCCACTGGGCATTATGGATGCCTGCCTAGACACCGTGATTCCGTATATCCACGAGCGTAAACAGTTTGGTCAGGCACTGGGCGAATTCCAGCTGATGCAAGGCAAAATTGCTGATATGTATTCGACCTGGCTGGCCTGTAAAGCACTGGTCTATGCCGTAGGTGCAGAATGTGACAAAGCCGAGCATAGCCGCAGCCTGCGTAAAGATGCTGCCAGCGCAATTTTATATGCAGCCGAAAAAGCCACCTGGATGGCCGGTGAAACCATTCAGACGCTAGGTGGGAACGGTTATATCAATGAATTTTCTGCTGGACGTTTATGGCGTGATGCCAAACTCTATGAAATTGGTGCAGGCACCTCGGAAATTCGCCGTATGCTGATTGGCCGCGAACTGTTTAACGAAACTGCCTAAAAAATAAATCACAAGAATAGACAAGGATGTTGGCATGAATCAATTACAGAGCAAAATCAATATTCGCAGCGAAGAGTTCAAAAACAACCACGCAGCGATGCAAACCCTGGTCGATGACCTGAAACAGAAAGTCCAGAAAATTGCCCTAGGCGGCGGTGAAACTGCACGTCAGAAACATCTGGATCGCGGTAAATTATTACCACGTGAACGGATTGACCACCTGATTGATCCGGGTACGGCTTTTATTGAAATTGGTCAGCTGGCTGCCTATCAGGTGTATCAGGATGATGTGCCTGCTGCCGGTGTGGTGGCCGGTGTCGGTCAGGTCAATGGCGTGACCTGTATGATCATTGCCAATGATGCGACAGTCAAAGGCGGAACGTATTATCCGCTGACTGTGAAAAAGCATTTACGCGCTCAGGAAATTGCCGAGCAGAACCATCTGACCTGTATCTATCTGGTCGATTCTGGCGGTGCCTATTTACCGCTGCAAGATGAAGTATTCCCGGACCGTGACCACTTCGGCCGTATTTTCTACAATCAGGCGCGTATGTCGAGCATGGGCATTGCCCAGATCGCCGTGGTGATGGGCAGCTGTACAGCCGGCGGTGCTTATGTCCCTGCCATGTCGGATGAAACCATTATTGTGCGGAATCAGGGTACGATTTTCCTGGGTGGCCCGCCACTGGTGAAAGCTGCCACCGGTGAAGTGGTCAGCAGTGAAGACCTGGGCGGTGGAGATGTGCACACCCGTTTATCAGGTGTGGCCGATCATCTGGCAGAAAATGACGAACATGCTTTGGCCATTGCCCGCAACATCGTCGCCAATTTAAATAAAAAACCAAATCCACAACCGGAAAATGTCGAAGCACCATTATTCGATGCGTCCGAGCTGTACGGCATTGTCCCGACCGATGCGCGTAAACCGTTTGATGTGCGTGAAGTGATTGCCCGTATTGTCGATGGTTCACGTTTTGACGAGTTCAAGGCACGTTTTGGGACCACGCTGGTCACCGGCTTTGCCAAACTGTACGGTATGCCGGTCGGCATTATTGCCAATAACGGAATTCTGTTTTCCGAGTCGGCACAAAAAGGTGCACACTTTATTGAACTGTGCACCCAGCGCAATATTCCCCTGCTCTTCATTCAGAACATCACCGGCTTTATGGTCGGCCGTCAGTATGAAAATGAAGGCATTGCCAAAAATGGTGCCAAACTGGTAATGGCAGTCGCGACAGCCAATGTACCGAAACTGACCCTGGTGATTGGTGGTTCTTTTGGTGCCGGCAACTACGGCATGTGTGGCCGTGCCTATTCACCACGCTTTATGTGGACCTGGCCAAACTCGCGTATTTCCGTGATGGGCGGTGAGCAGGCTTCGAGTGTACTCTCGACCTTAAAACGCGACCAGATTGAAAGCAAAGGCGGCAGCTGGTCAGCGGAAGAAGAAGATCAGTTTAAACAGCCTATTCGTGACCAGTATGAGCGTCAGGGTCATCCATATTATGCTTCTGCGCGTTTATGGGATGATGGCGTCATTGATCCTGCGCAATCACGTGAAGTATTGGCGCTCAGTCTGGCGGCAGCATTAAATGCCCCAATCCAGCCAACCAAATTCGGCGTGTTCCGCATGTAAGAGGTGACAAAAATGGATTATCAATTTTTACAACTCGAACAGCAAGATCAGGTGGCTACGGTGTGGATTAACCGTGCCGAACTGCACAATGCCTTTAATACCCAGGTCATTGAAGAATTACATGCCTGCTTTCAGCAGCTAAATACCCGCGATGATGTACGTGTGGTGATTCTGGCCGGTCGTGGCAAAAGCTTCTCTGCCGGTGCCGACCTGAACTGGATGAAACAGGCCGGTCAGGCCTCACAAGCCGACAATGAAGCCGATGCACTCAAACTAGCCAAAATGCTGCAAAGTCTGGCCACCTTGAAACAGCCAACCATCGCCCGCGTACATGGCATTGCCTTTGGCGGCGGTATGGGTCTGGCCTCGGCCTGTGATATTTGTGTGGCCAGCACCGATGCCAAATTTGCGACCTCTGAGGTGCGTTTAGGTCTGGCGCCATCCACCATCAGCCCTTATGTCATTCGTGCCATTGGTGCGCGTCAGGCATCACGTTACTTTTTAACTGCTGAACGAATTTCTGCAGAACAGGCACACGCTATTGGTCTGGCACATGAAGTGACCACGCCGGAACAGCTCGACAGCAAAATTGATGAAATTGTGCAGGCCTTATTACTCGGTGGCCCTGAAGCACAGCACGCATCGAAACAGCTCATTCAGATGGTGAACCAGCAAGTCCTGACCGAGGACCTCTTGCTGCAAACCGCACAGCATATTGCCCACGTTCGCCAGGGAGATGAGGCGAAAAACGGCTTAAATGCTTTCCTTAACAAACAAAGCCCGGCCTGGATCAAGACCACGGCATAACAACTAGAAGGATCCTAACGATGTTTGAAAAGATTTTAATTGCCAACCGTGGTGAAATTGCCTGCCGTGTCATTCGTACTGCCAAAAAACTGGGAATTGCAACTGTTGCAGTCTATTCAGATGCAGATGCTCAGGCCCAGCATGTCAAACTGGCCGATGAAGCCGTCTATATTGGTGAATCACCAGCAGCACAAAGCTATTTACAGATTGAACGGATTATCGAAGCCGCAAAAAGCACCGGCGCACAAGCCATTCACCCGGGTTATGGCTTCCTGTCTGAAAATGACCAGTTTGCTTTTGCCTGTCAGGACAACAACATTGTCTTTATTGGCCCGCCAGTTGACGCCATTCTGGCGATGGGTTTAAAAGCCACCTCTAAAGCCTTGATGGAAAAAGCCGGCGTACCACTGACACCGGGTTATCATGGCACCAATCAGGATGCTGCGTTCTTAAAACAGCAAGCCGATGACATTGGCTATCCGGTGCTGATTAAAGCCAGCGCCGGCGGTGGCGGTAAAGGGATGCGTCTGGTTGAGCGCAGTGAAGATTTCCTTAGCGCCCTGGCCTCATGTAAGAGTGAAGCCCGTTCCAGCTTTGGCAATGAAGATGTACTGATTGAACGCTATGTAGTGCAGCCGCGTCATATTGAAGTGCAAGTGTTTGGCGATACCCATGGCAACTATGTGCATCTGTTTGAGCGTGATTGCTCGGTACAGCGCCGCCATCAGAAAGTACTGGAAGAAGCACCAGCACCGAAAATGCCGGAAGATAAACTGGAAGCCATGCGCCAGGCCGCAATTGATGCCGCGCGTGCCGTAAATTATGTCGGTGCCGGCACCGTCGAGTTTATTGTCGAGCAAGACGGGACCGCCTACTTCATGGAAATGAACACCCGTCTGCAGGTTGAGCACCCGGTGACTGAAATGATTACCGGTCAGGATCTGGTCGAGTGGCAATTACGCGTCGCCTTTGGTGAGCCTTTACCAAAACAGCAGCACGAATTGCAGATTCACGGCCATGCTTTAGAAGCACGTGTTTATGCCGAAGAACCTGAAAAAGGCTTTATTCCGGCGATTGGTCAAATCAGCTATCTGCATTATCCAGCACAAAATGAAGCGGTACGTGTCGACAGCGGTATTGTTGAAGGCGATGAAATTAGCACCTACTACGACCCAATGATTGCCAAACTGATTGTCTGGGGCAAAAACCGTGAAGCAGCATTAACGCAAATGCACCATGCTTTAGGTCAGTTCCATGTCGATGGTCTGGGCAACAACATTGCCTTCCTGGATCGTCTGGTACTGTGCGATTCTTTCAAGAATGCCAATTTGGATACTGGCCTGATTCAGCGCGAAGAAGAATTCCTGCTAAAACCGGCCACAGAGCTGAACAGTACACTGGTGGTCAGCGCGGCCTTCATCGAATTGCTGTCACGTTTGGCCCAGAACCCGAGCGCCAGCAATCCGGTCTGGCAGACCAATGCTTTCTGGCGTTTAAACCTGCAATCGGGGCAGACAATCAAATTACAATGTAATGACAAAACTTTAAATATCCAGTTTGCAGCACAAGAACATGGCTTTGTCGCACAGTATGAGGGTCAGACTTTTGAGCTTGAGGGTCAGTTACTGGATGCGCATACCCTGCAATTCAAGCTGGCCGGCAAACAGCAAAAACTGGCCTTTAGCCAGACTGAACATGGCATTACCCTGTTCCAGAATGGCCAGAGCTATAAATTTACCTATCTGAAACCGGTATTTAACCAGGATGATGAACAAGGTGCTGAAAACAACCTGACTGCGCCAATGCCGGGTGTCATCACTCAGGTACTGGTCGCGGCCAATGACAAAGTCAAAAAAGACGATGTCCTGATGACCCTCGAAGCCATGAAAATCGAATACTCGATTCGTGCACCGCATGATGGCATCGTGGCCAGCTCTTACTTCCAGGCCGGTGATCAGGTCAAAGCTGGCGATGAGCTGGTGGAATTCCAGCCGCTGGCGGAGGAAGTCGCATGAGCGAATTTGTCAAAATTGTTGAAGTCGGGCCACGCGATGGCCTGCAAAATGAAAAAACACCCTTAACCCTGGATGACCGCAGACAGCTGATTCTGGATTTAATGCAAACCGGTTTACAGGCCATTGAAGTTGGTTCCTGTGTATCGGCCAAATGGGTACCGCAAATGGCAGACAGCGATGTGCTGTTTGCCGGCTTGCCCAAAGATCCAAATATTCAGTTCAGCCTGCTCACGCCAAACCTGAAAGGTTTTGAATCTGCGCTGGCAGTGGGTTGCAAAGAAGTGGCGGTCTTTACCGCCGCGTCTGAAAGTTTTACCCGCAAAAACATCAATTGTTCGATTGATGAAAGCTTTGAAAAATTCAGCGATGTAATGCGTGAAGCCAAAGCGCACAACATTCGTGTGCGTGGTTATGTGTCCTGTATGGTCGATTGTCCGTATGAAGGCGCAATTGATCCGCAGCAGGTGGCAAAAGTTTCGCAGCGCCTGCTGGATATGGGCTGCTATGAAGTATCTTTAGGTGAAACCATTGGCACCGCCACACCCGACCGGGTGAAAAAAGTCTGGGATGCCTGTCTGGCCGAACTGGATACGACGGTGCTGGCCGGTCATTTCCATAATACCTATGGCATGGCCATCGCCAATATTTACCAGTCACTGCTGCAAGGTATTCGCGTTTTTGACTCGTCAATTGCCGGTTTAGGCGGCTGTCCTTATGCCAAAGGCGCATCCGGCAATGTCTCAACCGAAGATCTGTATTACCTGCTGTCCAACATGGGCTATGAAACCGGCATTCAGCTGGATGCCTTGATGCAGGCCAGCCGTAACATCAGCAATGTTTTACAGCGCAATAATCCATCCAATTATGCCAATGCCTACTGGCAAAAAGCCTGCGCTTAATAACCGAATAAAACCCGGCTTGAGCAATGCCCTCAAGCCACTCAAGGATGTAACAGCAGCAATCTGCTGAAAAAAGGATAAAAATAGAGGTGACACATGGCAAATAAAGTCTATGACAGCGCACAAGCCGCCTTAAATGGCGTGGTTCAGGATGGTCAAACCCTGGCCGTGGGTGGTTTTGGCCTGTGCGGGATTCCTGAAGCATTAATTGCCGCGCTAAAAGACACCGGTGCCAAACAGCTGACCTGTATTTCCAACAATGCCGGTGTCGATGGTTTTGGTCTGGGGCTGCTGCTTGAAACCAAACAGATTAAAAAAATGATTTCATCCTATGTCGGTGAAAACAAGGAATTTGAACGCCAGTTCCTGAGTGGTGAACTGGAAGTTGAACTGACCCCGCAAGGTACACTGGCAGAAAAATTACGTGCCGGCGGTGCAGGTATTCCAGCCTTCTTTACCGCCACCGGTGTCGGTACCGTCATCGCGGAAGGCAAAGAAGTGCGCCAGTTTAAAGGTCAGGATTATATCTTAGAAGAATCTTTAACTGCCGATGTTGCCTTGGTCAAAGCCTATAAAGCCGACAAGGCCGGCAACCTGATTTTCCGTAAAACTGCACAAAACTTTAATCCGGTCTGTGCCATGGCGGGCAAAATCACCATTGCCGAAGTCGAAGAAATTGTAGAGATTGGCGCGCTCGATCCAGATGAAATTCATCTGCCGGGGATTTATGTCAACCGCATTGTGTTAAATGCACATCCTGAAAAACGTATTGAACAAATGACTTTAAAGGCGGAGGCTTAAACCATGGCTTGGACGCGTAATCAAATGGCGCAGCGCGCCGCACAAGAACTGGAAGATGGTTTCTATGTCAATTTAGGGATTGGTTTACCAACTTTAGTCGCTAACTATATTCCAGAAAATATCAACGTCTGGCTACAGTCAGAAAACGGCCTGCTCGGGATTGGGGAATTCCCAACTGAAGCCACGGTCGATGCTGACCTGATTAATGCCGGCAAACAGACGGTCACAGCTCGTCAAGGTGCTTCGTTTTTCTCTAGCGCAGACTCTTTTGCCATGATCCGTGGCGGCCATGTCAATATTGCCATTCTGGGGGCCATGGAAGTCTCTGAACAGGGCGATCTGGCCAACTGGATGATTCCGGGCAAAAAAGTCAAAGGTATGGGCGGTGCCATGGACCTGGTCGCAGGTGTGCAAAAAGTGGTGGTGTTGATGGAACACTGCGCCAAAGATGGGACACCTAAAATCGTTTCACAGTGTAGCCTGCCGCTGACCGGTAAAGCCGTGGTTCATCGCGTAATTACCGATTTGGGCGTTCTGGATATTACCCCAACCGGCGTGCAGCTGGTGGAACTGGCACCGGAGGTCAGTTTTGATGAAATCCAGAAAGTCACCGGGGTGCCTTTAATACGTAATGCAGCTTAATGGCTGGTTTTAAAAGCGGGCATCGGATGGTCGTGAATACATCCCCACCGCTACCTCCGCTTTTCAACTAAACCAAAAAGGACGACTTGACGTCGTCCTTTTCTATTTCCTTAACTCAATCCTTACTCTGCTTTTTTCTCGACAATACCTTGGTCATCGACCGCACGTACCACCCCGGTTTCTGTATTTAATACTTCAAACTCAATACGACGGTTCTGGAACTGCCCTTCTGGGGTTGCATTTGGTTCCATCGGCTGTTGCTGGCCATACCCCACGGCCTGTAACTGGGAAGGATCAACCCCGCGTTGTACCAGATAATCACGTACCGCTTCAGCACGGCGTAAGGACAACAGATTATTGGCTTCATTGCTGCCTACTGCATCGGTATGGCCTTTAATGGTCAAATGTACATGCGGCGCACGCTGGATTAAGGCCGCAGCCTGATCCAGAATTGGCTGATTGGCTTCCGGTACAGTCGAAGATGCCGACTCAAAATGAATCGCCTCCAGATTTAAGGCTGTGGCGACATCCAGCGCCTGAATATTATCCGGGTTAATCACGGCCAAGGCTTGTGCTGCGGTCGTGGTCGCTGGTGTGGCGGTCTGTACATCGAGATCCTGCTGCACCGTAATGGTCATATTCTTGGCCAAAGGACGCAGCTGATTGGCCACACGCTGCGCATCTGCCGGATTGGTGGACTGAATCGCAATCTGCTCACCCATCCAGGTCATATTGGTATTCGGCACATCTTTCAGGATTTTCAGTGCCGTTGGAATCACATCCTGATCAATAAATTCACTATGATAATTACTGGCGCTATTCACCCCACAACCTGTCGGATGGTTAAAAATCCGTTTAACTTCTGTTTGCAGAATGTCGGTATAAGCCGGATTGTTCAGATACAACTGACAGGTGACCAGATCGCCATTGGAACCGGTATTGACCTGCAAATAGGCCGGTTCCGTCGCTGCTGCCTGGGTAACAGGCACCTCTTCTTCATTACGGTCAGAACAGGCTTTAAATAAAAAGGCCAGTAACAATGCCAGAATAATAAAAATCAGAATCGGTACCCACGGCGAGCGCTTCTGCTCTGGCACCTCTTCATATAACTCAGGCGCCTGATGAATAGTCTGCCCGGCAGTGGCATTGACGCCCAAACCGGCCAGCAGCGCAGCGGCCCATTCCGGCAAAGCAGCCTGAATGTCCGGCATATGCTGATCAAGCAAATGCACAATCGCCTCAGGATCGGTCGAGCCGGCCTCGCTTTCTAAAAAACCTAAGGTTGGTACGATGGCCCGGTTCAGGATAGATTCAATTTCATCTGCCGGCGCCTGACCGCGGCTAAATTCCAGAAACTGCTGTTTCAGGTTCAGGTTGGTACCAAAAATTTCAGCCAGCCGCGGATTAAGCTGATTTCTCAGGCTGTCAATGAGGGATGGCCGGTGTCTTAACACCGATAAAAATACCGGATAAAAATCATTTAAGGCACGGTTTTTCTCAATGAGGTAATCCGTTTCCCCGTCTAGCACAATGGATGACACGCTATTTTTCAATAATTCTATCAATCTGGTTTGCATGATATGGCCTCATTTTTGTCATTGTTCTACTCGCATTATTTAGTGTATCTGGTCATTTTTTAGACGTTGTAAATAATTGTATTTTTCTTTATGTACTTAAATTAAAACATAAAAAAAGCCAGCAAATGCTGGCTCTTGAACAGGTGAATTTAGGCCAGGAAAGTCTGAATTACCTTGCCTTTCACGGTTTGCTGAATCAGCGGTGTATTCTTGCCTTGGGACAGAATGCTGTCTTTGTCCAGCGTCCACTCCAGTTCAGGATCAATCAGAATCCAGCCGGCTTCCTGCATCCAGCGATCTGCCATTTGCGCAACCGTCGCCGGTGCCAGTGTCACGGTATGCACCCATTCCAATGGACTGAACAGACCTTCCTCAACCAGTTGCACACCCAAGGGCACAAAGGTATCAAAAGCGGTAAAGCCCGGTAAGGTTTCAGCAAACGGTGCCATTTTGGCCGAACTGCTTAAGGGTTCATGATGGGTACAGATCGCATCAATTACGCCATCTTTTAAGCCCTGACGCAGCAATTCTTTGTCTTTTTCAGCACGTAGCGGTGGACGCACATGCGCCAGCGAGTTAAAGCCATCAATCACCTGATCAGTTAAATGCAGCTGATGCATCGCCACATCACAGGTTACTGGCAGGCCTTTTTCTTTGGCAATTTTAATCAGCTCGACCGAAGCGCCACAGGACAGCAAACCGAAATGCGCACGGACTTTGGTCGCTTCAATCATCAACAGGTATTTGGCAATGGCTACGGTTTCGGCCAGCGCCGGAATCATAGGCAAGCCCTGACGTGAAGCAATAAAACCTTCATGCACACAGCCATCTTTGGCAATTTGCGGTTCTTCGGCATAGAACACCACGGTCAGGTCCAGACCGGCTGCATATTCCAGCGTGCGAATCACGACATCATCATCAGCAAAGGATGCATTGGCATTGGAAACTGCAGTACAGCCGCCCTTTTTCAGACCGGCCATATTGGCAGGCTGTTTGCCTTGCAAGCCTTGGGTTTGTGCGCCAATCACCTGTAAATAAATACCACCATCCAGCATGGCTTTTTCGACCAGACCGTGAATCAAAGCACCATTGTCCTGCACAATCGGCTTGGAATCTGGTGGGGTAAACACGTGCAGAATACCGTTTTCACGTGCCGCCTTGCCTTCTGATTTTAAAGTACCATGCTGCTGCTGACCCGGTTCACGCATCCGCGCGCACAGATCAACCATGGTTGGCATCAGCCATTTGCCTTGTCCATCAATGGTTTCAGTCACATCTGCTGTTTCTGCAACCAGCTTGCCATTTTCCAGATATACCGTTTGCACGCGATCAGTCTTTTGCATTGGATCAAGAACGCGGACATTTTCAATTTTTACAATACGCATGACTGATTCCTTATACCGCAATCGCTTCAATTAAACCTTGTTCCTGCAGTTGACCCTGCATCGCCAGTGCCAGCACAGCCATACGCACCGCAATACCATTGGTCACCTGATTTAAAATCACCGATTGCGGACCATCGGCAATGCTGGAATCAATTTCCACACCCCGGTTCATCGGTCCCGGGTGCATCACGATACAATCCGGTTTGGCCAGCGCCAGACGCTCTTTGTTCAGGCCATACATTTTGTAGAATTCTGCCGGTGAGGACAGCGCCGGTGAATCAATCCGTTCATTCTGGATACGCAAGGTAATAATCACATCACAGTCACGGATGCCATCTTCCATTTTATTAAACAGGCGTACATCGGCCCCGTACTCCTCAAAACCAAATGGCAGCAAGGTATTCGGTGCAATCACGCGAATATCTTTACAACCTAAAGTTTGTAACGCCGCCACATCAGAACGTGCCACGCGCGAATGTTTAATATCGCCAATAATGGCAATGCTCATGTCAGCAAAGTCTTTTTTGGTTTCACGGCGAATGGTCAGCATATCCAGCATCGCTTGAGTCGGATGCGCATGACGGCCATCTCCGGCATTAATAATCGCGATATTTGGACAGACATCCTTGGCAATAAAATGCGCTGCACCTGAAGAGGAATGACGCACCACAAAAATATCGGCGGCCATGGCTTCCAAGTTCCACAGCGTATCGCGCAGGGTTTCGCCTTTAGAGGTACTGGAACGGGCAATGTCAATGTTAAGCACGTTGGCCGAAAGACGTTTCGCTGCAGCTTCAAAGGTGGTGCGGGTACGGGTTGAGTTCTCAAAAAACAGGTTCATAACCGTACGACCTTCCAGCAGGTTGTTAGTGATCAGCTGATTTTGGTCATTAAAAAAGGACTGCGCGGTGTCCAAAATTTTGGTGAGGGTTTGTTTGGAAAGCCCTTCGATGGTGATGAAATGTTTTAGATTTCCATCTTTATTGAGTTGAATCTGGCTCGGAGTATGCAATGCCGCCAAGTGCATGAGAGATTCCTTATACGTTAAGTCAACGTATTATACAGAGAATCGCCATTCTTGGCACTTGGCAATTCGGCTACTTGTATAAAAACCGGCTCGATAATAAAAATTGATTTTGAAATTCCTATGTATTTTTTCAATAAGATAATTTAAACGAATTTTTAGAATGAATATTTTATGTTCTAAAATGGCACCCAAGTCTGGAGCTTGAATGCCATAACTGATCTAGCGTAGTGCGCCAATATAATGATGTGAGACTTGTGCCCGATAAATGTCATCTTCAGTTGGTTCAACTTTCATTAATTCATCGTTATTTTTTTGCTGTAAACCCGCTTTTTGACTTATGTTCGAATCGGAAGAGAACTCGAATACGTCTTTAAATTTTTCAACCAGACGCAGTAATTCCGGATCGCGTGTGGCTTCGGCTAATGCAATCACATGTTCGGCATAATCACTATTTTCAGACAGATAAATGGCATCAATTACCCGGCCTGAAACTCGTCTCAAACGTGCATAGATTAAAGTCGCAATTGAAAAACTTTCTGTATTGACCATTCTTGATTCCCCAATCATTTAAAAATCGAGATTGCAGCCTCTCCCCAGCGACTGCAATCTCGTGATAATTACAGCAATATCCATACCAAAATTAAAAAGCCCATCTGCAATTAAGACAGGCTTTTTATAAAAACTACAATTCAGTTATAAATCAGAATAGGCTAAAACTTACATGGCCTTCATCATATTTGGCCGAACCACCTTTTCTTGATACATCATCCTGAATATTCTCATAATTTCTTCTTTCCAGCTGTTCGTCATCTGGAAGATCCAGCAACTGACGCAAACGCTCGACATGCGTTGCCAGTTCAGCATCCCGGGTTTCTAGCGCCAGCGTAATCACATGATGTGCATAGGAGCGATCCTGCATCAGATACATCACGTCAATTACTCGACTATTCACTTTTCTTAACCGTGCATACAACAATGTTGCAATGGAAAAAACATCATCACGACCGGATGTAATATTCACCCTATATCCCTCTGTAAAATAAAAGATTTAATCAACAAGTTCCTCTTGTTGATGGTGTGTAATTATACATATCTCATGAATTTTCAATTTGCTTTTTATGCCAAGATTAAGAGCTTTTTATAATTATTAGCTCTAACAGAGATGTGCCAGATTTATAAAAAATTCCACAGCTTTAATAGCCAAAATACGGTAAACTTGGCGCAGTTTTTATTTATTCTTTTCCGGTCTCTCTATTTTATGAATACCTCTTCACGTTTAAGCAATTATTGGGTCACCTGTGCCGATGGTCTGGAAACCTTATTAGAAGAAGAAATCAAAGGTTTAGGTGTTCAAAATGTTGAACGTTTCCCGGGTCGTCTAACCTTCAAAGGTACGCTGGAAAATGCTTACCGCATCTGCATGTGGTCTCGTCTGGCGTCGCGTGTCCTGATGCCAATCCACACCCATGAAATTGAATTTTCACATGATGCCCGTGATGTTGCTGAAGAGCTTTATGAAGGTGCAATCAGCTTTGATTGGTCACTGATTTTTGCACCACAAAGTACCTTCGCCATTCGTTTACACGTTGAACGTGAAATTAAGGTCAATACGCAGTTTGCTACGCTACGTGCCAAAGATGGTGTGGTTGATTCATTTATGGAAGCTGTCGGTAAACGCCCAAGTATCGACACCAAATCACCTGAAATCACCATGTATATTTTGGCAGGTAAAAAAGAACATACCTATTGCTTAGATTTATCGGGTGATTCACTGCATAAACGTGGCTACCGTCGTTTTATGACCGACGCCCCAATTAAAGAAAACCTGGCCGCGGCAATTTTGCAAAAAGCCAAACTCAAAGAAAAGAATCCGGACATTATTCTGGACCCGATGTGTGGTTCAGGTACCTTTATTATTGAATCCCTGCTGATTTTAACCGACCGTGCACCGGGTCTGGTACGCCGTTTCGGCTTTAATGGCTGGAATGGCCATGACCATGAACTGTGGATGTCATTAAAGGCAGAAGCGGCTGAGCGTCATCAACAGGCGCTGGAACAGCCACTGCCAAAATTCTATGCTTTTGATGCCGACTGGGAAGCAGTCAAAGCCACCAAACAGAATATTATTGCTGCCGGTTTTGAACGTCTGCTCGATCATATCCAGATTGAAGAACGCACCTTGTCAGACTGGCCAGATTTTCAGGCCGAAGGCAAAACTGCGTTTGTGGTGACCAACCCGCCGTATGGTGAACGTCTGGGAGATAAAGCCTCGAACCGTGCCTTGTATTTAGGTCTGTCTGCCCTGCTACAAAAACATTTCCCGAACCAGTCTGCTGCTGTCATTGCAGCCCAGGTGGAACAGGCCGATGTGCTGGCATTTAATGAGCCGCAAACCTTACGTTTAATGAATGGTAAGCTGCCAATTTACATTCGTTTTGGTACGGTCAAACCATCGGCAGTAGTAAAACCATTCCTGGCCGACTGGCAGCCACAGCAGTTTGAACCGATTGAAGGTGCCGAAGACTTTACCAACCGTCTGCAAAAAAACATGCAGGCCTTAAAGAAATGGGCGGTTAAAGAAAACGTCTATTGTCTGCGTTTATACGATGCCGATTTACCGGACTTTAATGTCGCGGTCGATTTATATGGTGATCGTCTGCATGTGCAGGAATATGCACCACCGAAGAAAATTGATCCTGAAAAAGCAAAAAAACGCTTTAACCTGGCGCTGCAAGCGATTCGTGCCGTGACCGGTTTAGGCCGTGATGCCGTGTTTATTAAAACCCGTGCCCGTCAGGAAGGTAAAAACCAGTACACCAAACAAAGTACCGCATCGAAACGCTTTATTGTGCAGGAGGGTCAGGCCAAGATTCTGGTTAACCTCACCGACTATCTGGATACCGGCCTATTCCTGGACCATCGCCAGATTCGTTTACGCATTGCCAAAGAAGCTAAAGGCAAGCATTTCCTCAATCTGTACAGCTATACATCAACGGCGAGTTTGCATGCTGCTTTAGGCGGCGCAGCCAGCACCACCAGTGTGGACTTGTCCAACACCTATTTAAACTGGTCCAAAGAAAACTTTGTCTTAAACGGCTTAACCGTCGACCATGCCGATGAACAACACCAGTTCTTTGCCAGCGACTGTTTTGAGTGGCTAAAAGAAGGTCATGAGCAATATGACCTGATCTTTATTGATCCGCCCACCTTCTCTAACTCGAAGAAATTCTACGGCACTTTTGATGTACAACGTGACCATGTTTCGCTAATTAAACGCGCCATGAACCGTTTAACCACAGAAGGCACCCTGTACTTCTCAAACAACTATCGCGGTTTTGAAATGGATGAAACCTTGCCAGCGCTGTTTGATATTCAGGAAATCAGCCATGAAACCATTGGTCCAGATTTCAAGCGTAACCAGAAGATTCACCGCGCCTGGAAAATCCAGCATCCACAAATCTAAAATGTGAATGGTAAAGGATGATTTAATCCTTTTCTATTCACAGTTCATTCGATTAGCAATAAAAAGCCTGCTACCCCATAGCAGGCTTTTTTTACATCGGAAACTTTACGCTGTCACTCATCATCCAGCGTGGACTTACTTTGCAGAGTGAATCGCTACATCTGCCCGGCTTTTTGCTGCAGATACCTCCATAAAAAAACCCGGCCGAAGCCAGGTCTTTGATTAAACAGTTTAGATGAACCGTGTGCGGATTAGTTCAGTTTCAGCTTCTGGAAATCCAGTTGGCCTGCATCTGCCGTAATCACAATGGTATCTCCCGGCTGGAAGTCACCGGCCAGAATTTTCTGCGCCAGATTATTTTCTACCTGTTGCTGGATGGCACGTTTTAATGGACGCGCACCGTAAACTGGGTCAAAACCGGCTTCAATCAGCTGGTCAAAGGCAGAATCATCTACCGTTAACTTGATATCGCGGTCGGCCAGACGGGCACGTAAACGGTCCAGCTGGATATCGGCAATACCACGAATCTGGGCTTTTTCCAGGGCATGGAATACCACCAGCTCATCAATACGGTTGATAAACTCCGGACGGAAATGCTCAGACACAGCTGCCATCACCACATTGCGTACATCGTCACGGCCTGGATTATCGCCCAGTTCACGCACATCGCTTGAACCCAGGTTCGAAGTCATTACAATCACGGTGTTTTTAAAGTCCACCACACGGCCCTGCGAGTCGGTCAGGCGACCATCATCCAGTACCTGGAGCAAGATGTTAAATACATCCGGATGGGCTTTTTCTACCTCATCAAACAGCACCACGCTATACGGTTTACGGCGTACGGCTTCGGTTAATACCCCGCCTTCTTCATAGCCGACATAGCCCGGAGGCGCACCGACCAGACGACTGACTGAATGTTTTTCCATAAATTCGGACATATCAATCCGGATCATGGCGTCATCGCTGTCAAACAGGAAGTTGGCCAAGGCTTTGGTTAACTCGGTCTTACCGACACCGGTTGGACCCAGGAATAGGAAAGAACCACTTGGACGGTTCGGATCCGACAACCCGGCACGTGAACGGCGCACCGCATTGGATACCGCAATCACCGCTTCATCCTGCCCTACCACACGTTGATGCAGGAAGCTTTCCATTTGCAGCAGTTTTTCACGCTCGCCTTGCAGCATTTTCGCAACCGGAATACCGGTGGCTGCGCTGACCACTTCCGCAATTTCGTTATCGGTGACTTTATTGCGCAATAACTTCGGTTCTTCTTTCTCTTCCACCAGCTCATCTTGGGCCAGCTGTTTTTCCAGTTCCGGAATCACGCCATATTGCAGACGCGACATCTCGCCCAGATCATTTTCACGCTGTGCTTTTTGCAAGGCAATACGCGCCTGATCCAGCTGCGCCTGAATCTGCTTAGTGCCTTCGACCAGAGTTTTTTCAGACTTCCACACTTCTTCCAGATCGTTATAGTCTTTTTGGACGTCTTCGATCTGTTTTTCCAGATGACTGACTTCTGCACGGCTGCCGGCATCTTCATCTTTTTTCACAGCTTCAAGTTGCAGCTTTAACTGAATCAGACGGCGTTCCAGCTTATCCAGCGCTTCCGGTTTAGAGTCCAGCTCCATCTTGATGCGCGATGCTGCTTCATCAATCAGGTCAATGGCTTTATCGGGCAACTGACGGTCAGTGATATAACGATGTGACATTTTCGCTGCAGCAATAATCGCCGAGTCGAGAATTTTCACCCCGTGGTGGACTTCATAACGCTCTTTCAGACCACGTAAAATGGCAATGGTGTCTTCGACACTTGGCTCATCGACCAGCACTTTCTGGAAACGGCGCTCAAGGGCGGCATCTTTTTCAATGTACTGACGATATTCATCGAGCGTGGTTGCCCCCACGCAGCGTAATTCACCGCGTGCCAGCGCCGGTTTCAGCATGTTGCCGGCATCCATCGCGCCATCACCTTTACCTGCGCCAACCAGGGTATGCAACTCATCAATAAACAGGATGATTTCGCCTTCATGCTTGGCCAGATCTTTCAGGACCGCTTTTAAACGCTCCTCAAACTCGCCGCGATATTTGGCACCGGCCAGCAATGAACCCAGGTCCAGCGATAACACGCGTTTGCCTTTTAAGCTTTCTGGCACTTCACCATTCACAATACGCTGTGCCAGACCTTCTACAATTGCGGTTTTACCGACCCCAGGCTCACCAATCAGTACCGGGTTATTTTTGGTCCGACGTGACAAGACCTGTACGGTACGGCGGATTTCATCATCACGACCAATCACCGGATCGAGCTTGCCAGCCAGCGCACGTTCGGTTAAATCTACAGTGTATTTATTGAGTGAATCACGTTGATCTTCATGATTATTACTCATCACTTTTTCATCACCTCGAATTTTTAAAATCACCTGACGCAGACTGTCTGCGCTGACACCGATACTGTTCAATAAGCTTTTAGTGGCCCCAACTTCGCTCAGGCCCAGTAATACCCAGTCGGTAGACAGGAATTCATCGCCCGCTTTCTGGGCATAGCTATCGGCCAAGTTTAAGGCTTTAACCGCTTCCGGACTTAAATTAATGTCGCCAGTCGGATTGGCTAGCGTTGGCGCATCATTCAGTGCCTGCTGCAACTTGCTCTGCAAATCACGCAACTGGGCACCGGCCTGCTGTAACAAGCTGACATTGGATGCTTCTTCTAACAGAGTGGCCAAGACATGAATGCCGTCAATGGCGGTATGGTCTTTGCCCATTGCCAGCGATTGCGCATCGGAGAGAGCTTGCTGTAAGCGATTTGTAAATTTTTCAAAACGCATTCTTGTTATTCCTCACAACAATTTTTTCACTTGAAACATATATGGGAGTACTTTTGGCAATTTCAAATGATTTTTCATATATTTTTCAAAGTGTTATTTTAATGCAACAGATATAACTCAATTATAATATTGGTCTGTGACCGGCCAATTTCAAGTCAGCATCAGGATTATTTTTATACAGTAATGCAGCTGCGACCTATGTAATAGGAAACACATATTTTGAGAGCTCTGCCCATTGCGGCCAATTTTTTGCGAGGTCTAAAACCATGGAAAAATAAAAAAGCCGGTAATTAACCGACTTTTTACATGACTTTACAGTCATGATTATTCTGCTTCGATAATCTCGAAATCGTGGCTAATTTCAACACCACCATCTGACAGCATTTTGCTGGCTGAACAGTATTTTTCTGCGGATAATTCAACTGCCTTGGCGACCTGCTTTTCCTTGACTGCCTTGCCTGTCACCACAAAATGCAGATGAATTTTGGTGAACACCGCCGGAATCGAATCGGCACGTTCTGCTTTCAGCTGACAAACCACACCAGTCACATCCTGACGTGATTTCTTTAAAATGGTCACAATATCAAACGATGCACAACCACCAAGTCCCATTAAAATGAGCTCCATGGGACGTGGTCCACGGTTTTCTCCACCATACTCGGCAGAACCATCCATCACCACGCTATGGCCACTTTCCGATTTTGCTTCAAAAGCAACATTCTCTAGCCAATGAACACTCGTTTGCATTGCAAGTCCTTCAAAAAAACTATAAATTTACAAGGTGCCTGTACACTAACATAATTTGAGTTGATAAGGAATTTCATCTCTACTGTGTGACAAGTTCATACTAGGTCTTGTGCGATCTATTATTTATCCATTTTCGGAACCGTTAGCATGACTTCAAACTTTTCACAATTAAGCACCGATGCCCTGTCTCCTGGTCAATTACCAGATTCAGTCAAGGCATTATTAAAACGTGCATATATCAACCGTTATCCGAAACGGACCACAATTGTTGATGCGGGGTCTGAATCAAAATCACTTTATTTGATTCTGAAAGGATCTGTTTCCATCATTCTGCGTGAAGATAATGATCGCGAAATTGTTGTGGCGTATTTGAATCCGGGTGACTTCTTTGGGGAAATGGGTCTATTCGAAGCAAATCCACAACGTACTGCAGAAGTACGCACACGTGACGTTTGTGAAATTGCAGAAGTGACTTATGAAAACTTCCACGAGCTCAGCAAGCAATATCCAGATTTAAGCTATGCGGTATTTGCCCAGCTGGTGCGCCGTTTAAAAAATACCACACGTAAAGTGACCGATCTGGCCTTCATTGATGTTTCAGGCCGTATTGCGCGTTGTCTGATTGACCTGTCTGCGCAGCCTGAAGCCATGATTTTGCCAAATGGCCGTCAAATCCGTATTACCCGTCAGGAAATTGGCCGTATTGTGGGCTGTTCACGTGAAATGGTCGGCCGTGTTCTGAAAACCCTGGAAGAACAAGGCATGATCGAAACTGATGGTAAAGCCATTCTGATTTTTGATGCCTCTTTAGAGCAAAATGATGCAGCAGATGAACAGTTTGATGATGAATAAGTCTTAAACTGCTATATGCTTAAGGCAAATCTTCGGATTTGCCTTTTTTATGCCTGTTCGCTATGTGAAAAATATTTACAAACTAACCTAAAATATTGATTTAACAGTCTGCCTGCGATGGTTTAGCCTAGTCCCTATTCGCTTGATGATATTTTGAATAAGGACATCTTATGCAGTTCAATCCCCTTGCTGATACCGGTATTTTATTGCCTGAAATCTGTCTGGGCACCATGACCTTTGGTGAACAGAATACCCAGGATGAAGCCTTTGCCCAGCTGGATTATGCGCTGGAACGTGGCCTGTATTTCTGGGATACCGCCGAAATGTATCCGGTGCCACCGAAACCAGAAACTCAAGGTGCCACCGAAGTCATGATTGGCAACTGGCTCAAGACGCGCGGTGGACGGGACAAGCTGTTTTTGGCCTCAAAAATTGCCGGACCGGCTCAAGGCGGCAGCCATATTCGTGATGGTCAAACCCGTTACAACGCTACCGATATTCGCACTGCCCTGGATGGCAACCTGAAACGCCTGCAAACCGACTATATTGACTTATACCAACTGCACTGGCCACAGCGCCCGACCAACTTCTTTGGCAAACTGGGTTATGGCAATGCCGAAGCCCATGCACAGCAGCATGTCACCGACCTTGAGGAAACCCTGACTGCCTTGCAGCAGGAAATCCAGAACGGCCGGATTCGCTATATTGGCCTCTCCAATGAAACCCCATGGGGCACCATGAAGTTTTTGCATCTGGCGGAAAAACTCGGTTTAAGCAAATTTGTCAGCGTACAAAACCCCTATAACCTGCTAAATCGTACCTATGAAATTGGCATGTCGGAAATTGCCAAATATGAAGGCGTCGGTTTACTGGCTTATTCTCCTCTGGCCTTTGGTTACTTAACCGGGAAATTCCGGCATGGCGCCCGTCCGGCCAATGCGCGTGTCACCCTGTATTCACGCTTTAGCCGCTACAGCAATCCAGAAAGTGAATGGGCCACAGAGCAATATGCGCAACTGGCCGAGCAACATGGCCTCAGTTTAACCCAGCTGGCTTTGGCTTTTATTAAGCAGCAGTTCTTTGTCACCAGTACCATTATTGGCGCGACCTCGCTGGAACAGCTGAAAGAAAATATTGATGCCTTTGAAGTCAATCTGTCCGATGACATTTTACAAGGTATTGAAGCGATTCACCGTCAGCAGCCCAACCCGGCGCCTTGATGACAGGTATTAACAAAACCTCATGCATAAAAAAATGCCTCATCATATGAGGCATTTTTTAAATCCATTTTAAACCCAGAGGCTTAACGACGGTTCTGGTTATAAATGGCCTGAGCAGCCGGCAAGTTCTCACGCATCGCTGCTATACGCTGGCTGTTCGATGGGTGAGTCGACAGGAACGATACCCCACCACCACCTTCTAAGCGGTTCATTTTTTCCCACAGGGTAATTGCCGCTTGCGGGTTATAGCCACCACGCGCCATCAGCATTAAACCACCTTCATCGGCACGACTTTCCAGATTACGTGAATATGGCAAGCCCACACCTACCTGTGCGCCCAATTGTGCTGCTGCAGTACCTAACTGGCCAACGTTACTGCCTGCTGCGCTTAAACCGATATTTAAAGCCAGGTTGGTCAGTGCCTGCGCGCCAATTTTACTCTTGGCATGTTCTTCTAGAGCATGCACCATTTCATGGCCCATAATCGCAGCAATTTCGGCATCGGTCAGATTCAGTTTATTGACGATACCGGTATAGAACACCACTTTACCGCCCGGCGCGACAAAGGCATTAATCTGGTCAGATTTTAATACTGCCAGCTGCCAGCTAAATGGCTGACCAGTCTGGTTCATCTGGTTGGCAACCGGTGTTAAACGCTGGAACACCGTGTTAATACGTTTATAGGTACTCGAACTGGTGTCCAGCTGCCCCTTGTTACGCGCATCTTGCACCATCTGGCTATAACTTTGCGCCGCGGTTGCATTTAGGGTTGCGGTATCTGCACCGGCCATATCGGCCACGGTGGTACAGCCTGAAAAAGTGATTGCACTTGCGGCACAAAAACTCAATACCAATTTTTTGTTCATTATAATAATCTCCGCCATTCGGCTATACACATACTCATGAATTATATGAAATCATTTCAATGCTTTAAATCTGAAATGGCTTCATAATCATATCATTTATGTAAACAATGGCAGTGCTGTGTAAACTGTAGCTACATCAGCAGCAACGAGCGGAATACGGCCTTAATAGGCAAACTGATAGAAAATCCAGAATACCAGACAGAAAATATTCAGGCCCAGATACATCTGCGAAACCACTTCCATTTTCTCTTCCAGTGCCGGATTTTTACGTTTATAGAATAAATAGGCGTTTTGGATCAGTACCAGCGGCACCAAAATACAGGCAAAAATCACACTCAGACCAATAAAGGCCTGATACATAATATTCGGATCATGCTTTTGTAACAGAATCAGCAACATCGCCATGGTCGGTGCACCGCCCATGGCAAATAATAACGAATAGAAAATGGTGCTTGAAATATTTTTATGCATCCTGCCTGACCCAATGTTTTTTCTGTGTTTTATTCTAGCAAGCACCATCTGAATAGACAGTGCTGATGTGTGCAACTTTAGTCTTGAATTACTTCGCAGCGCGGTAATACTGCATTGCTTCCGGCATCATCTGCTGTAACGCGGCAATACGGTCATTGTTACTTGGATGGGTCGACATAAACTTGGCAATAGCGCTATTTCCACGGGCATCGTTGGCATTCATTTTCTGCCAGAGCGTAATTGCTGCATTCGGATCATAACCGGCTTTGGCCATTAACAGTAAACCGCCTTTGTCGGCGCGGCTTTCCAGATTACGCGAATAAGGCAACCCTACCCCAAACTGGCTACCCAAATCCAGCAGTAAACCACCATAACCACCCACCGACTGGCCCACATATTGCGAGCCAATACTAACCGCCAGATTGGTCAGGGTCTGGGCACCAATTTTACTTTTGGCATGTTCTTCCAGTGCATGTACCATTTCATGGCCCATGATCGCCGCGACTTCATTGTCAGTCAGTTTCAGGTTTTCAACAATGCCTGTATAGAACACTACTTTGCCACCCGGAGCCACATAGGCATTAATTTCAGGTGACTTAATCACCGCCACTTGCCACTCAAAAGTCTGCCCGGTCTGGTTCATCTGGTCGGCATAGGGCTTCATCTTTAAAAACACGCGATTAACCTTCTTATAGGTGGCAGAACGGGTATCTAGCACCTTTTTCTGCTCGGCTTCCTGCAACATTTGCTGATAGCTCTGGCTGGCGTTTAAGTTTAAAGTCGCTGAATCTGCCCCGGCCAGTTCTGCCACAGTGGCGCAGCCCGTCAAATGCGTTGCCAATACAATTCCAATGGCTAAGTTCTTATATTTCATAACATTCTCTAATTGTTCGAAAGTGCCTAGCACTATAAACAAAATCAGGGAATTCTCAAGATGGTGCGCTATTTTTCTGAGCCAAAAATAAAAAACCCTGTGCAAGCACAGGGTTTTCTCATTTCAGCTTAAACGATTAAGCTTCAAACGGATGGCGCAGAATAATGGTTTCTGCACGGTCTGGACCCGTTGAAATGATATCGATTGGACATTCAATTAACTGCTCAAGACGCTTGATGTAGTTGATTGCATTTTCAGGCAATTGTTCAACACTGGTCGCACCCACAGTTGACTCAGACCAGCCTGGCATGGTTTCGTAAATTGGCTTCAAGTTTTCATAAGCCAGCGCGTCAGAAGAACCGACACAACCTGAATCGGTGTTTTCATAGCCAACACAGATTTTAATTTCTTCTAAACCATCCAATACGTCTAACTTGGTCAGGCAGATTCCAGACAGTGAGTTTACATCGACTGAACGGCGCAGGATTTCTGCATCGAACCAGCCACAACGACGTTGACGGCCAGTAGATGCACCAAACTCGTGACCCACTGTACCCAGGTGTTTACCAATTGCATCACCCACATCATTTGCCGCGTCGTAGACCAGCTCAGTTGGGAACGGACCAGCACCCACACGTGTGGTGTAGGCTTTGGTAATACCCAGCACATAGTCAAGATGCAATGGACCTAAACCAGAACCTGAGCTTACGCCGCCCGCAGTGGTGTTTGAAGAAGTCACGTACGGATAAGTACCGTGGTCAACGTCCAATAATGAACCTTGCGCACCTTCAAACATAATGTTGTCACCGTTTTTACGGTAATTATGAATTTCAGTAGTTACATCCACCACTAATGGTGCAATCACTTCACGCCATTGGTCACACAGCGCAATCACGTCGTCCAGTTTAACTTCTTCAACACCGTAGTATTGAGTTAACTGGAAGTTGTGGTAATCCAGCAATTCAGCCAGCTGCGCACGTAATGCGTCACCGCCACGTACCAGGTCAGCCACACGTACTGCACGACGCGCCACTTTATCTTCGTAGGCAGGGCCAATACCACGACCGGTAGTACCAATTTTGGCATTGCCACGTTTTTTCTCACGTGCCTGATCCAGCGCAATGTGGTTCGGAAGAATTAATGGACAGTTTGGAGAAATACGTAAACGTTCTTTAACTGGCACGCCTTCCTGTTCAAGAATGGTCATTTCCTTGATCAGCGCTTCAGGTGAAAGCACCACACCGTTACCAATTAAGCACAGTACGTTTTCACGTAAAATACCAGATGGAATGAGGTGTAATACAGTTTTCTTACCACCAACCACGAGAGTATGACCTGCGTTGTGTCCGCCTTGATAACGTACTACCGCAGCCGCTTGATCTGTGAGCAGGTCGACGATTTTACCTTTACCTTCGTCGCCCCATTGGGTACCAAGTACCACAACATTCTTGCCCATAATAGCCTCATTACATCATGCTGTTAAAATTGAAAACCAGGCGCATGTGACATGAACACATGCGCTGGCGATTAAATTTTTTCGACCGTCCACTCACCGTTACGATTCACCAGCTGGTGAGTTGCATACGGTACAGAGCTTAAATCATCCTGACCCAATAACTGAATTACACTTAAGCCTTGGGTACGGGTGGCCTGAATTGCAGCCAATAAATCTGCCTGATTGCCCTTTGGTGCAACCACCACCGATTTTGCTTCGAAACGACCGGCGCTGAGCGCATATAAGTCGCAAGAGAAACCGGTTGCCGGACGGGCACGACCAAAATGCTGGCCAATACCATCATAACGGCCGCCTTGAGCCAGTGGTGCAGCACGGTTTGGTGCATAAACGGCATACATTAAACCGGTATGGTAGTGATACGAACGCAGCTCTACCACATCAATCCCGATATGCAGATTTGGCCAGCGTGCCTGAATTTCTGCCTGGGTGGTTTTTACCGCATCAAAGGCATGTTTGAATTCCACATTGGCCAGCACATCGGCGCTTAAATGGGCTTCCAGTGCATCCAGATCACTGGCAAAACGGCCCAGCGCATAGAAATCTGAACCAAAGGCTAAATCCTGGGTAAAGTCCGCCAGTTCTGGCAAGGCTTTACGCTGATATAAATCAGACAACTGACGCTCAGTGGCTTTGTTCAGACCAGCTTTTTGTACCAGACTGCGGAACAGACCCACATGACCTAAATCCAGATGGATACCATCGGCCAGACCGGCTTCCTGAATCAGGCTGATCATCAGGTCAACCATTTCCACATCGGCATCAATACTGTCGGAACCGAACAGTTCGGCACCCAGTTGCAGAGGTGCACGGGTGGTATTAAAGCCCTGTGGCTTGGTATGCAAAACTGTACCAGCGTAGCAATAACGCGCCACACCATCTACCGGATGTACATGCGCATCAATACGCGCCACCTGTGGCGTCATATCGGCACGCACGCCAAGCAGACGACCAGACAGCTGGTCAATCACCTTGAACGTGGCCAGGTCTAAATCTTGATTCGATTCTGAAAGAGAAGAGAGAGATTCGATATATTCAATAAATGGCGTGTACACCAACTGATAACCTCGAGATGCGAGGAAATCCAGTGAATTACGGCGCAATGTTTCGATGACTTGCGCTTGTTCTGGTAATACATCAGCTACACCATCAGGTAATAACCATGTCTCTGAAATGGGCATGTTGTAAACCTAAATTCTTGTCTGCGCGGAACAAATCCGCATAAAAAAATCGGGAGCACACCCGATTTCTCCTAGTTTAGCACGATCAAATGGGCTGTGCATCGCAAATTTGATAATTTTCTCTGTCTGATCAATTCCATTGCAATCCTGCCCGACTGGAGCTGTCGTTTCGAGAGTAAAAGCTGTTTTTGCGGAAGAAGATAAAGGAGCTGGACACATCCCAAACTCATCATCTTTTTTTTCAGCGCAGATGGAAATCACCTTCACTCTGCCCTGCGTTGATCTGCTTAAAAAAGTCTTATTTGACTTTATTCGGATCCAGCACCTGAGTAATTAAATTCACCAGCTCAACATTCTGAGTTTCCAGCTGATGAATACGCTGCGCTGATTTATCCAGCGCTTCCTGCTGCACGTGCATTTTCTTGGCCAGATCCTGCATGATCTCTAAAGTCTTTTTCAGATTCTCTTCCAGACTGATGACTTTGTTTTCGAGCTGATGATTATCGCTTTGGCGATTCAAATGATCATGCTGGTTTTTAAACTGCAGCCAGATCAGAAAAATCACCGCTACGGCCAACAGTAAAATAAATCCCCAAAGTAGAATAAACATCATGTGTAGTGCTCGACTTATTTGTTTTGTTTTATCTTAACGAAAAATATAGCAAAAAGGCGAAAAATCGCCTCCAACCTGTCAATACTCGGCTATTATCGCATTTCGCCCGGTTAGACCACCATCGTACAGTCCAAGCTTAGGCAAAGATTTGGACAGATAGAAATTAATGCGCCTGATGGGCAAAAGATTCACATAAATCCAGTAAACGGTTGGCATAGCCCCATTCATTGTCATACCAGGCAAAGACTTTGGCCTGATGCCCGACCACCATGGTCTGGGTAAGATCGACAATTAAAGAATACGGCGAATGGTTAAAGTCACTCGATACCAGTGGCTCATCGGTGACCTGCATAATTTCGGCATAATCCTGCTGCGCGGCTTTCACCAGCACTTCATTCAATTTATGCACGGTAATGGGTGACTGGGAAATAAAGCTGACATCAATGGCGGCGACATTAATGGTGGGCACCCGAATCGAATAGCCATCAATACGGTTTTCCATTTTGGGCATCACCTGTTTTAAGGCGCCTAAAGCACTTGAGGTGGTTGGAATAATATTCTGACCGGATGCACGTGCACGGCGTAAATCACGGTGCGCATGATCCAGCACCGACTGATCAGCCGTGACAGCATGAATTTCAGTCATCAGCGCGGTTTCAATACCAAAAGCATCATCCACAATTTTAACCAACGGCACCAAGGCCTGAGTGGTACAGGAAACACTGGAAATAATCTGGTCTGAGGCTTTGACCTCATGATGATTGACCCCGTAAACAATGGCGGCATCAACCGTGTCAAACGGTGCTGCGCCAATAATCACCCGTTTGGCACCGGCATGAATATGCTGGGTTGCAGCTTCACGCGAACGGAACAGGCCGGTACATTCCAGCACCACATCAATATTTAACTGCTGCCATGGCAACTGTGCCGGCTGTGGCTGGCTCAGCACCTGAACTTTCAGCTTGGCCTCACCCGATTGTATGCACAGATAAATCTGTTCCTGTTCCAGCTGGATTTCTACCTGCCCCGGAAAACGGCCATGGGTTGAATCGTATTTAAACAGATGTAGTAGCGTGGCAACATCGGCAACGTCATTAATCGCGACAATATCAAAATGAAATTCTTTAGGATTTTCAAACCAGGCACGCAGTACATTTCGCCCAATTCGCCCAAAGCCATTAATCGCCACTCGTTGCATCCGTATTCCTTCAAACTGCACATCAATCTTGTCTGTGCTTATGTTAAAGGATTTCCGCCAGACACGGCGAATAATTCCTGCCAAACTCAGCAATTAATTTAAACCTGTCCAATATTTAAGCAGTTAGCAGCACTATTTTCTGCTTGATAAAAAGAAGCAGGATGCACGGTAACTGGCTAAACCGCAGCAATGACAACAGCTTGTGATTTCACAGCAGTTTAGATGACTTTAAGGTTTGGGTTTTCGCCGCAGATTTGTCATCAAAACACTTTAAAATCATTGGTGAGTGTGGCTTTTTCCGTTATAATTTGGCGTTTTTAAATTTTAAGCCCGTATAACAGCAGAGAAAATCTTGTCAGACTGTTATGCTTTTAGCCAAATCGAGAATTATGGAGTGACTTGGTTGTGAGTACTCGTTTTATGACATCAGCTGAAATTCGTGAAGCATTTTTGCGTTACTTTGAATCGCAAGGGCATACACGTGTCGCGTCGAGTTCTCTGGTTCCCGCCAACGACCCAACGTTGCTGTTCACCAATGCTGGTATGAACCAGTTTAAAGATTGTTTCTTAGGTCTGGAAAAGCGCGATTATGTCCGTGCCGTATCTTCACAAAAATGTGTACGTGCCGGTGGTAAACATAACGACCTAGACAACGTCGGCTATACCGCGCGTCACCACACCTTCTTTGAAATGTTAGGTAACTTCTCTTTTGGTGATTACTTCAAGCGTGATGCGATCAAGTTTGCCTGGGAATTCCTGACCGGTGATGAATGGTTAGCCCTGCCAAAAGACAAACTGTATGCCACGGTTTACCACACCGATGACGAAGCATTCGACATCTGGAACAAGGACATCGGTTTAGCACCAGAACGTATTATCCGTATTGGCGACAACAAAGGCGAGAAATACGCATCTGATAACTTCTGGGCTATGGGTGATACCGGTCCATGCGGTCCATGTTCTGAAATTTTCTTTGACCATGGCGATCATATCTGGGGTGGCCTACCAGGCACACCTGAAGAAGATGGCGACCGTTTCATTGAAATCTGGAACAACGTCTTTATGCAGTTCAACCGTACTGCTGATGGCGTATTGCACCCGCTTCCTGCTCCTTCGGTCGATACCGGTATGGGCTTGGAACGTATTTCTGCCGTATTACAGCACGTCAACTCCAACTACGAAATTGACCTGTTCCAGCATCTTTTAAAAGCAGCAGCTGAAATTATTGGTCTAGATACCTCTGCACTAGAAGCTGAAGCCAAAGAAAAAGGCACACCGGTACAATATCCAGCTTCACTTAAAGTGGTGGCTGACCATGCCCGTTCTTGCTGCTTCCTGATTGCAGATGGCGTCAATCCGTCTAACGAAGGACGTGGTTATGTACTGCGCCGTATTATCCGCCGTGCCGTGCGTCATGGTAACAAACTCGGTGCAACCGGTTCATTCTTCCACAAAATGCTGCAACCGCTGATTGAAGTAATGGGTGCGGCGTATCCTGAACTGGAAGCTCAAAAAGCACGTATTGAAGCGCAATTACTGAAAGAAGAAGAACAATTCGCCAAAACACTTGAGCAAGGTTTGAAATTGCTTGAAGGCGAACTGGCGAACTTAAAAGGTTCTGTGATTCCAGGCGAAGTGGTATTTAAACTGTATGACACTTACGGTTTCCCGACCGACCTAACTGCAGATATTGCCCGTGAACGCGACCTAACCATTGATGAAGCTGGCTTTGAAGTTGAAATGGCGGCACAGCGTCAACGTGCACGCGATGCCGGTAAATTCGCCATCGACTACAACAGCGTAGTAAAGGTTGATGGTGAAACCCAGTTTGATGGTTACGATGCCACTGCGGGTCAAGGTCAAATCATTGCCATCTATAAAGATGGTGAACAGGTTGACGAAGTCGCTGAAGGTGATGAAGCACTGATCGTCCTGAACCAGACGCCATTCTATGCAGAAAGCGGTGGTCAGATCGGTGATACCGGTATTTTCAAAAACGACACCGGTATTTTTGAAGTGCAAGACACCAAAAAATCGGGCGGCGCTTTTGTACACCAGGGTATTGTAACCATGGGTAGCCTGAAAGCAGCACAAAACGTGGAAGCAATTGTCAAAGCGGACATTCGTGCTGCGACTGCGCGTAACCACTCTGCCACTCACCTGCTGCACGCTGCGCTGCGTCAAATTCTGGGCTCACACGTACAGCAAAAAGGTTCACTGGTTGCATCAGACGTATTACGTTTCGACTTTGCCAACGATCAGCCGGTTTCATTTGAACAGCTGCAAGAAATTGAACGTCTGGTGAATGCTGAAGTGATTGCCAACACACCAGTAACAACTGAGTTACTCGATATCGAATCGGCCAAAGCCAAAGGCGCGATGATGCTGTTCGGTGAGAAATACGGTGATGAAGTTCGCGTACTGTCTATGGGTTCAGTAATTGAAGAGAAAAACTTCTCGATTGAACTGTGTGGCGGTATTCACGTGAAACGCACCGGTGACATCGGTCTGTTCAAAATAACCTCTGAAGGTGGTGTGGCTGCAGGCGTGCGTCGTATTGAAGCGGTGACAGGCACCAAAGCGATTGAAGCTGCGCAAAAAGCTGATCGTGACATCAACACCATTAATGCGCTGTTAAAAGCACAGAAAGAGCAAACCATTGAGAAAGTTGAAGCAATTGTTGAAACAGCATCTAGCCTGCAAAAACAGATTGAACAGCTGAATCAGAAACTGGCCAGCCTGCAAGCGGGTGAACTTTTAAGCCAAGTTCAGACCATTGCTGGCCGTGCAACACTTATTACCACTGTTCAGGGTATGGATGCCAAAGCACTGCGCAACCTGCATGACGGTGTGAAATCAAAATTAGACAACGCAGTGATTGTACTTGCCGGTGTAGAGGGTGACAAAGTGAGCCTGATTGCATCCGTTGCAAAAGACTTCACTACGTCTATTAAAGCAGGTGACATCATCAAACACTTGGCTACTGAGCTTGGTGGTAAAGGTGGTGGTAAACCTGACTTAGCACAAGGTGGCGCGCCACTAAACGAGAAGTTTGCAACCGTGATGGCAGAGTTAACTGCCTGGCTGGAAGCAAAATAACTTCACTTTTGTGTAACTGACCCTGGCGGCAATCAGGGTCATGGCTTATATGGAACAACTATGGCATTAATCGTTCAAAAATATGGCGGTACTTCTATGGGTACGCCCGAGCGCATTTTAAATGTTGCTCGTCGCGTAAAGCGCTGGCATGACCATGGCCACAAGGTGGTCGTTGTTGTATCAGCAATGAGTGGCGAAACCAATCGCCTGCTCGCTCTCGCGAAAGCCATTACCGACACCCCTGACCCACGTGAACTTGACCAGATGGTTTCTACGGGTGAGCAGGTAACGATTTCCATGTTAGCTATGGCGCTCAATTCTATTGGCGTAGAAGCTAAATCTCTAACCGGTCGCCAAGTCGGAATTAAAACTGACAGCGCGTTCACCAAAGCCCGTATTGAAGCGATTGACACCGATGTCATGACCGGTCATTTAGATGCCGGCCGTGTGATTGTGGTTGCAGGCTTCCAGGGTGTAGACGAGCAAGGCAATACCACAACTTTAGGCCGCGGTGGTTCAGATACAACCGGTGTTGCGTTAGCCGCAGCATTAAAAGCAGATGAATGCCAGATCTACACCGATGTTGATGGTGTATACACCACTGACCCGCGTGTTGCGCCAAAAGCAAAAAAAGTGGATCGTATTTCCTTTGAAGAAATGCTGGAAATGGCATCTTTAGGCTCAAAAGTCCTGCAAATCCGTTCTGTAGAATTTGCTGGCAAATATCAGGTGCCTTTACGCGTACTATCTAGCTTCGATAACGACAACGATGGTGCATTTGACGAAGAGTTTAAAAACAACGTCGGAACTCTTATTACTACTGAATTGGAAGACAACATGGAACAGCCAATTATCTCAGGTATCGCGTTTAACCGTGACGAAGCTAAACTGACTATTCTCGGTGTGCCAGATGAGCCAGGTATTGCCTCTAAAATCTTGGCCCCAATTGGCGCTGCCAACATTGAAGTGGATATGATTATCCAGAACGTTGAAGAAGATGGCACCACTGATTTCACCTTTACCGTAAACCGTGGTGAACTAGCCAAAGCCAAAGCGATTCTTGAAGCGACTGCACAGGAAATTGGTGCACGTGAAGTTGCAACCCGTGACGACATCGTGAAAGTGTCAATTGTCGGCGTGGGTATGCGTTCACATGCTGGCGTAGCGAGCAAAATGTTCACCGCACTTGCAGACGAAGGCATCAACATTCTGATGATCTCGACCTCTGAAATCAAAATTTCAGTGATTATTGAAGAGAACTATTTAGAGCTTGCAGTTCGTTCACTGCACACGGCGTTCGGTTTAGACCGCGAGTCAGGTGAATCAAGCCCGCGTGCTTAATCTGTAGTCAGCAATTATTGGAATTGTCAGACAATATTGCGAAAAACTACAAAAAATCAGAGCCACTATAGTATTTTTTATAGTGGCTCTGTTATATTGAAATAATGAGAATTAGAAATCTTAACAGAATTGTATCCGACAAGGTTTTGTCAGGGAGAGTTCTGATAAAATTTCGCTTGAAATATTTTGTGCTTTTCAAAACTTTCAAATCAATGCAGGTTTAGCATTTTGCAAGGAGATAAACATGCTGATTCTGACCCGACGTGTCGGAGAAACATTAATGATTGGGGATCAAGTCAGTGTTACTGTACTTGGTGTCAAAGGCAACCAGGTGCGTATTGGTGTGAATGCGCCAAAAGAAGTGTCTGTTCATCGTGAAGAAATTTATCAACGTATTCAACATGAACGTGCCATGCATGAGCATTTGCAACATCTCGATCAGGATTATCAGCCTTCTTATGAAGATGATAATTACCCACAAAATAACTTTAACCGTTAAGACTTAAAGTTATCTTGTTATAAAGCGGCTCTACGGCCGCTTTAAGTTTTTTTAGCGCTTCAAAATTATTGCTGTTCCAGCAAAGCCAGCGCTTTACGTACTGGTCCGAAACTACGGCGATGCTCTGTAGTCACGCCATGCAAAGCTATTGCTTCAAAATGCGCTTTGGTCGGATAGCCCTTATGTTTGGCAAAACCAAACTGTGGAAACTTCTGGTCCAGTTCCAGCATCTGCCGGTCACGGGTGACTTTGGCCAGAATACTGGCTGCGGAAATTTCGGCGTGCAAGGCATCTCCACCCACCACCGCTTCACACGGCATGTTTAGTCCTTGCGGAATTTTATTGCCATCGACCAGGACCTGATCGGGCTGGACCTGCAAGGCTTCAACCGCACGGCGCATAGCCAGCAATGAGGCCTGTAAAATATTCAGCTCGTCAATTTCAGCCGGACTGGCTTCAGCAATGGCCCAAGCAAGGGCTTTTTCCTGAATCTCAATGAATAACTTTTCACGTTTCTTTTCACTCAGTTTCTTGGAATCATTCAAGCCCGCAATCGGATTGTTCGGATCCAGAATGACTGCCGCAGCCACCACGGTTCCCACCAGAGGCCCGCGCCCTGCTTCATCTACACCAGCAATTTTCATCGACATTATTACCTTCAATAAAATAGGCTGAACCTGTCAGCCTATTTCTTTCATCTTGCGCTTATTGTACTGCTTCTTGCACACAAGCATGAATGGTTTTTGATACAACATTGCTCACAATGGTGGCACGCGCTGCCGGGTCAATCGCTGCTGTCGCCAAGTCTACCGCAGTCACATTTTGTGGTGCTTTTTCGCTGACACAACCACAGATTTCAGTCTGGATATTTTGCTTTTGGGTGCTGGTCATGACTTTGGTGGCCGTTTGCCATGCCGGAATGTTGTTCAGCTCGGTCACACATTTGGCATTAATCGCAATTTTCAGTGCTGCGCCGCCCAATTGCTGGGTCGTTATTGCCGCTGTAGGCTGAGTGGTGCCTGTAGATGCACATGCGCTTAACAGTAATGCCAGCGGTGCTAAAACATAAGCCAACTTTTTCATGTATTTTCCTTCAGTTTTGCGTCATTTTACCGGCCTATTTTAAGGGCTTTAGCGCGGATTCGGTTTATCTTTTTGACCGCAATGCACAAATAAATGGCAAATTTAAGCATTATCCAGGGCAACTGCCTGCTTCATATCCGCAAATACCGTTGGACAGGCCGATTGCACCCGGTTCCAGCTTGGAATAAAAGACTGCTGGTTCGGATAATTCATAAACTGCTCCCCTGCCTCGACAATACTCTGAGCAAATAATTCCACCACATTTTCTTCGCTGTGCCGGTCATAGTTCAGGCCATTGGTGGTGGCATCATAATAATAGTGATCAATCAGATCCAGCGCATTACGATAATAGGCCGCGCGGATAATCCGAATATTGTCCAGACTGACCTGCACCCCCAGCGCCGCCAGCTTACGGAAAAATGCCAGTGCGATATCCCGGCTCATCCGTTTTAGACCACCATCCCCATTGGCGGTGGTGACTTCCTGATGTTTATGTTCATAATCATCGGCAATATCGACCTGACAGATGCGCTTGGTGGAATAGTTGCGGTAAATTTCCGAGAGCACGCCAATTTCCAGGCCCCAATCGCCCGACACCTTCAGGTCACGCAGTGCTTCGACATGAATTGCCATCTCTCCAGACAAGGGATAACGAAAGGCTGAAAGATAAAGCAGATAATCCAGCGGTCCGAAGACTTTTTTCAGCGCCTGCAATAAAGGTGACACCAGCAGACGTGATACCCGACCATTCATTTTCCGGTCAGCCACCCTCGCATAATAACCTTTAGAAAACTGGAAACTGAATTGTGGATGTACCATCGGATAAATCAGCCGGGCCAGCATGTCACGCTTATAGGTACGAATATCGCAATCGTGCATGGCCACCACCTGACTCTTGCCTTCGGCCATGGCATAACCGGCACAATACCAGACATTACGACCTTTGCCACGCTGCAAAGGCGCGACATTTAACTGATTTAACTGCTGATGCAGCTGCTGCAAACGTGGCCCATCATTCCATAAAATCACATGGTTCTGCGGCAATACCGAGAAAAATTCCCGCGCATGAGCAAACTGCTCCGCATTGGCCTGATCCAGACCGATAATAATCTGCTGGATATAATCGGCGCCTTTTAATTCTTCGACAATCTGGGTTAGCGCCGGATGTTCAAGCTCGGAATATAAGGAGGGTAAAATTAAGGTGACCGGTTTGGACTTGGTAAATTCGCGAAGTTCCTGTTCATATTCATGTAGATGGCGCTGTTTTAAATCATGTATTGTTGTAATCATGCCTTCTTGTGCAAAATCGACCATCATCCTCTCCAGTTTATTGTTGTAAAAAGTACTGTAATCCTTCTGCCCAACCCGCTGGTGCCTGCTGCCGGGTGAAGTACACAGAATCGTGTTCTAATGCCAATGCTGCTTTATACGGCCGTTTGACCACCACAGCATGCTGACAGGCTTTCAGCATATCGAGATCGTTTTCACTATCCCCCAGCCCAATACACACCATTTGCGTCGGATAAAACTGTTTCAGCCAGTTCACCGCCAGCGATTTATCACAGTCACGGCTTAAAATATGGCTAAAGCGTCCACCATGAAGCATATGCAAATTGCTGGCCAGATGTTGCGATAATATCGCTTCATCTTCGGCCCGGCTGTCCGGATTCCAGATAATGACTTCGCTATACGGACGTTCTAAAGCCCGTGCTGCATCGTCCAGCGCCAAACCGGTCAGCGCTGCAATCTGTACGGCATCACAATCACTAAAGCATTGAAAATTTAAGCCATAGTCTGCTTTTAACTGCTGTAGTTGCACCGCAATGTCGGTACTGGATAAGGGACTTTGATAGTCATGCTGCGCATTAAAATAGATATATGCCCCATTTTCAGCCACAAAAGGCATGCCGCTTAAACCGAGCTGTTGCTGCAAATGGCGGATTTCCGCTGCGGTTTTACTGCTACATAAAATAACCGGAGAATCCGGAATTAAACGCTGGATCAGCTCTATGTTCTGCCCATAGCTGTAATTATCATGATTTAATAAAGTCCCATCTAAATCTGTAAAAATTATAAATTTTGGCATCTGTACTTATATTGGCTTTATCTGTTTAGAATCCTATAAGATTCTTAGCCTAATATTGCTTTAACTTACTTTTTTATAACAAGAAAGTAACAGGCCTACATGAAGTAGGCCTATTTTTTTCATCATTTTATGAAACTAGATGCGCTTATAGCGCCTGGATTTTTTCAATCCAGGCCTGTTTCTGCGCTGCTGGCAGGAACGAGGCTTCAAAAGAGTTAATCGCCAGTTGCTTTAACTCATCTGCCGTTAAATCTAACGCTTCGGTAATGGCAATAAAGTTGTCATTCATATAGCCGCCGAAATACGACGGATCATCCGAGTTAACCGTCACCTTCACGCCCTGCTGTAACAAACGGCGGATATTGTGCTGCCGCATATCCTGCACCACGCACAGTTTTAAATTACTGAGCGGGCACACCGTAAGCGGCATTTCATCCTGAATCAGACGCTGCATCAGTGCCGGATCTTCTTCAGAACGCACGCCGTGGTCAATACGATTCACTTTCAGCAAGTCCAGTGCTTCCCAGATATATTCTGGTGGACCTTCTTCACCGGCATGCGCCACCACCAAGAAACCGTATTCACAGGCTTTGGCAAAAACGCGGGCAAATTTAGCAGGCGGATGCCCCACTTCGCTGGAATCCAGACCGACTGCAATAATCTGTTCTTTATACGGCAGTGCCTGTTCCAGCGTTACAAATGCTGCTTCTTCGCTAAGATGACGCAAGAAACACATGATTAAACGGGAACTGATGCCCAGTTTGCTTTGTGCATCATCACAGGCACGTTGCAAACCGTTAATTACTGTCGCAAAGGCAATCCCGCGGTCAGTATGAGTTTGCGGATCGAAGAACATTTCGGTATGTACCACCTGATCTTCTGCACACTTTTCAAAATAGGCCCAGGCCAGATCATAAAAGTCCTGCTCATGTACCAGTACATTGGCACCGGCATAATAGATGTCTAAAAACGACTGCAGGTTATGAAAGTTATAGGCCTCTTTGACTTCCTCGACTGACTGATATGGAATGGCAATGTTGTTACGCTGCGCGATGGCAAACATCAGTTCTGGCTCAAACGTCCCTTCAATATGGACATGCAACTCTGCCTTGGGTAAGGCGCGAATTAGCTCAAGTTGATTCATCTCTCATCCTCATGAAAATAAAAAAGGGTGCAAACCGAGTTTACACCCTCAAAATGGTTGCTGGGGATTAACCGCCAAATAACGCGAATTTTAATGCCCACAATACTGCAATAATCCACACCATATACGGCACAGATGAAGCTTTACCGGTCAACAGCTTGATCAACGCATAGCTGATAAAGCCCATGGCAATACCGTCCGCAATTGAGTAGGTAAATGGCATAAATACGATGGTCAGGAAGGCTGGAACCGCTTCGGTAATATCTTCCCAATCAATATGTACAATGCCCTGAATCATCAGCACACCCACAAATAACAAGGCAGGTGCAGTAGCAAAGCCCGGTACCGATTGGGCCAGTGGCGCGAGGAATAAACACAGTACAAACAGCACCGCCACCACTACCGCAGTCAGACCGGTACGCCCGCCCGCAGCAACACCGGCAGACGATTCAATATACGGTGTGGTTGAAGAGGTACCCAGTGCTGCACCCGCTACAATGGCAGATGAGTCGGCAAATAAGGCTTTTTTCAAACGTGGCAATTTACCATCTTTGAGCAGGCCTGCACGGTGTGAAACGCCGACCAGTGTACCGGTGGAGTCAAACAGATCGACCAGGAAGAAGACGAAAATCACCCCGATCAGGCTGGCAGTAAACAGACCTTCAAAGTCCATTTGCATGAACGTTGGCGCGATAGACGGGATTTCACCGACCACACCTTTAAATTCGCTTAAGCCCAAAGCCGTAGAAATAGCCGTTAATACCAGAATACTGATGATAATTGCACCACGCACCTTGAATTGGTGCATCACCACAATCATCAGGAAGCCAAATAAGGCCAACAGCACTGAAGGCTGTTTCAAGTCACCCAGACCCACCAAAGTCGCCGGGTTATCGACAATAATGCCTGCGTTTTTTAGTGCAATTAAGGCCAGGAATAAACCAATCCCGCCGCCAATGGCCAGTTTCAGGGACATTGGAATGGCATTGACAATGGCTTCACGAATTTTGAACATGCTGATGGCAATAAACACCAGACCGGATACAAACACCGCAGCCAGCGCAGTTTGCCAAGGCACACCCATGCCCAGACAAACCGAATAGGTGAAATAGGCATTCAGGCCCATACCCGGTGCCAGCGCAATCGGATAGTTGGCAATCAGTCCCATCACCAGACAGCCAATTGCGGCTGCCAGACAGGTTGCAACAAAGACAGCCCCGTGATCCATCCCGGTTTCGGATAAAATCATTGGATTGACAATAATGATGTAACACATAGTTAAGAATGTGGTTACACCGGCAAGAACCTCAGTACGAAAACTGGTCTTGTTTTCGCTTAACTTAAATAAGCGCTCAAGCACATTTTCTGAAGATGGATTAGGAGTCGTCATGACCTCGCCCTTGTAAATAAACTTAAATACCCAACAGTGATGCGAAAGTACGGAGAAAATTCATCCCTACCCCTAGCATTGCCAAGCAACGGATATGCCAAAAGTTACACGCACAGGATAAGTCTATTTAGCCATTATGCTTTGAGCCCTTAACAGCTCAAATCAGATAAATTCTAAACAAAAAAGCCGCATAACTTTATGCAGCTTTACTTACCATAATTAAATCAACTATTTAAAAAATAAATACGCTAATTTAATTGTCTAATGGGTAAATTATATCACACTGATTTTTCATTGTTTCTAAAATTTATCTTTAATTTTCATTCAGAGCATTTCATGCTGAATTAGAATTTTTGGCCTAAACTTCCAGCCCGCTCAATAGAGGGTTCGATCTGTCGCATGTGATCATCCAGCGATGAACGATGTGAAGCCCGATCTTGTTCAATCAGATGCAGAGAGTCGCGTGCCTCCTGCACAATATTCTGCATTTCTTGTTGTCTGCGGTGTTGTTCCTGCTGAAACACCCAGACCATTAACAGGACAACCATGACAATAAAGGTCACGATCAGGATTTGCCTCATGTTCTTTACTATTATTAAACAAATTTAATTTATACTAACAGAAAAATAAACAATATGTGAACCATGTCACAACTTTTAGTTTGTGTATTAATCAAATTTTAACAATTCAAGCATTCAATTGGCCTTTAACTCACTCCTACCCTCACCTATTGAAATTTCAATTTCCTGACACCCATAAAAAAGTCCGCACTGGGCGGACTGTTTAGCCTTAACCGCAGGATGCTTGCACAATTTTATTACTGTTCGGATCAATGGTTACTGTGACTCGGTCAGCGCGATAATCCATGGTGACCGGCTGGCCAGGATGGACGCTGCGAACAATTTTGGCCTGGGTCCGCTGCTTGATTTCGCTCTGTGGCAAACTGCCCGATTGCCCAATCAGTTTTTTGGCTTCTTCTGCCACACACTGGCCTGGCTGCTGACGGAACAGCGCCCATTCTTCAACGATACTGCCATCTGGCAAATGGCAATAGCCCACCTGACCACTGTGTTCGTCTTTAATTTCCAGTCGGCCGCCCTGTTCAATACAATATTGACTGGCCGGATTGGCAAGTCCTACCTGTGCTGGGGGTTGCTGTACGGTGCTACAGGCCATAAGCGAGGCTGCAAGCGCAGCAAAAAGAACAATATTTTTCATGGGCAGTATTCTTGTATAAAAAATATTAGCCTAGCAAATTTTACTGGACCTGCTGTGTCTTTTTGCAAAAGAGGGAGAAAGCTTCTTGTTAGTCTTGATGAGGGACAGCTTTGACTTATATAGAGCTATTACTGATAAATTAGTGGATGGAGAAATTACAGAGATAAAAAAAGGCTTATAAGTGTTTCACTTATAAGCCTTTAAAATTTGGTAGGCATATCCTCTACCGTAGCAACATTTAATCCAATGATTTTAAATAACTTTTTCTACAACTCAAATTTAGTGATACACGTGGTGATACAAGAAAATATATGCTTTTTGTTGTAATTTTTTGTAAAAATTAAGTGCTTTGGCACTAAATTCAATAACCCTTCCCTCTACAAGAAAATCAATTTTTTTATTGAACTATGCGATGATGGGTTCCCAGATATCTTTATTGAACTTTTACAATACAGAGCTTTTTGGTGAAGGAGGAACCGACATCTATATAATAACAATTATCGACTTTAATTAGCTCTTTCACAATGGTGTGACCTAGATAAATTTCATCAATATTCTCGACACTATCATAGTGAGCTGATTGCTGGCGAATACGTCCTCTCCCCCATAATGCATTACTATAAGCAGAAGTTACACCTGATATTTTGTAGTCACCTTGCATAATGTCTTGCTTAAAAGCATTCCAATCGTGAATATCAATATCTGCGTGTACCACACCAATCTTTTTATGTCCCAATTGAACTTCTATAACCAAAGGCAATTGTTGAAAACGGGAGCTAATTTCGGATTGCTTTCTTGAGCTGAGTTGATAAAACCATTCTCCTCCATTTCGTGCATGAATGTCTTTTATTTTACGATCATGAGGCGATCTTATACACATCTCCTCATGGTTACCACGTACCGTAAAAAACCAAGGCTGATCCAACAAAGAAATACATTCAAGATTCTCCACACCTCGATCCACAAGATCACCTGTACAAATGACCAGATCATTTTCAAAGTCAAAATCAATTTTTTTAAGTTCTTGCATCAACAAGCTATAGCAACCATGTAAGTCACCTACAATGTATACAGAAGAAATTTTTTGACCGTCTATACTTTTAACAATTTCTACCATAATGCCTATACCTTTGTAGTCATTAGCCTGAGAAGGCTTTTAATTCATTATCCTACAAAAGCCTAGCCTAGTATCATAAGAGATCCAGCTCGACTGCTTATTAGTCACTATTTTTGATTCCGCTGATTTATAGCTATTGAATCTATTAATGAGAAAATATCTTTCTCGTTATTACGCAATATGGCGTTTAGAATCAACAACTTAAATACATTAAAGTCAAATCTAAAACAGTTATTCAGAGCTCAAAAAATCAGGAAATATCTTTCTCGCTCGTCTATCGCCAGTGCGAAAATGCGAAGTAAAATTCTTCTACAGTCAACAAAATCAATAACTTGCATCCATTAAAGTAGAATCTAAAACAGTAAATTCAGGCTAAACTAAAAAGGAAATATCTTTCTCGCTCGTATACAGCCAGTGCGAAAATGCGAAGTAGAATTCTTCTACAGTCAACAAAATCAATAACTTGCATCCATTAAAGTCGAATCCAAAACAGTTATTCAGAGCTCAAAAAATCAGGAAATATCTTTCTCGCTCGTCTATCGCCAGTGCGAAAATGCAAAGTAGAATTCTTCTACAGTCAACAAAAATCAATAACTTGCATTCATTAAAGTAGAATCTAAAACAGTAACTTTAGACTCAACTAAAAAGAAAATATCTTTCTCGCTCGTCTATCGTCAGTGCGAAAATGCAAAGTAGAATTCGTCTACAGTCAATAAAAATCAATAACTTGCATCCATTAAAGTAGAATCTAAAACAGTAACTTTAGACTCAACTAAAAATAAAATATCTTTCTCGCTTTGCCCCTATGCTACCAATCCAAGGATTCTGAACTTTTATTATTAAGTTTTTCAGTCTTACCTGATGCACGTTTACGTAGCTTACCTCGTAATTTCAAAAGTTGTATTGGGGACAACGGTGGTTCAGGTAAAAATAAATTTAGGTGATCAACTAAATCCAATGCCTGCAAAATCGCTATTAAATCAGCTAGGCGTACATCACCTTTCTCTGCGTTTAAAACGGCTTTGTTGCACAAAGATTTCATAACTATATGATTTTAAAAGTTTTGATTGTTTTTGACCCAAAATTAAATTTATTTAAATCAGATGCTTACATATTTATGCAACAAAGCCAAGCTAACGTAAATAAATTTGAATAAGTTTATTTAAATTTAAAGAAGCCAATACGATCTATTGGCTTTTTTATTACCTACCTTTTTAAGCAAAAAAAGTCTAACCACAAGGAAAAGACTTAATTTAGATCAGGTTCAGCTAGTACAATTGAGCAGCCTCTAAAGTTCCACGAACAGTCAGATGATTAATGATCATTCTACAAACCAGTTTATTCACTTAATAAATCAAATAGCTCATTTTTAAGATCAGTATTTGGTTTTAGCATGTCATCAGCAAGTTCTCTCTTACTTGATAAAAGCTTGTCTAATTTTACTTCGAAAGTAAAGAAATCTTCTGCCACTACTGTTGGATAGTAAACAAAAACTTCTTTATCCTGCCCAATACGATATGCTCGGTCAGTCGCTTGATCTTCCTTCGCTGGATTCCAACTACGTGTATAGTGAATCACATGATTAGCACGTTGAATGTTAACCCCAAACCCTACGGCTGTAGTGGACAAGATAATGATATTAAACCCTGATTTTTCTTGAAATTTATCAATCAAATTTTGCCGTGTTAAGCCTTTTTTACTACTTGTATTTGAATCACCATTAACCGTTGTAACGTTTACGCCGAATCTCTCTAAAAGAATTCGTTTAAGAAATACTTGAATGTCTCTAAATTCAGTAAAAATAATGACTTTTTCATTTTTTTGCTTGATAGATTCTAAAGTTTCGATTAACCAACTTACCTTCGGAGAGTCACTTAAAGTAGCATTTGGTTGAAACTGTAATGGATGAGCACAGATCATTCTCATACTATGTAATGAAGTTAGCATCGCCCCCTGATTACCTTCTGCGGACAATTTTTTAAAGCGGTTAACCACATCAATATATAATTGTCTTTGCAATAATGAAATTTCAATATTTTTACAGTGTTCTACCTCAGTTTTAGCAGGTAAATCTGCGACATCATGTTTCATTCTGCGTAAAACTTGTGGGGCTATTAACTCACGAAGCTTTAATAATGCTGCTTCATTATTATTTTCAGTATTTTCTATAGGTTTACGATAGTTTGTACCAAACTCATTTAAGGGACCTAATAGGTTTTCTTGAATAAAATCAAATAGACACCAAAGATCGGTTAAAGAGTTTTCAACTGGAGTACCTGTACATGCAATTTTAAAATCTGCTTTTTGAGCCTTCGCAGCCTTTGTAACCATTGCTGTAGGAACTTTAATTTTCTGTGCCTCATCGCAAATCATTATACTCCAGTCTTCTCGAGCTAGAGAAAATTCAAGATCACGCATCGTCTCGTATGTTGTTAAAACAATACCAGCATCACCACGCCAATCATCTTCTAATAGATTGGTAATACCATGATTCTCTCTTAACTGTGCTGAGACCAAATGCTTAGGAATTTTCCTGTCTTTTAAGTTATCACCATATAAACTTAATATTTTGGGAAATTTACTACTAAAAAATCGATTTGCTTCTGCTTCCCAATTTTCTAATAGAGAAACAGGGGCTACAACTAATACTGGTTTCTTATCCTTAGCATTTTCAAGATACTCACCAATGAAGCATAAGAGCTGAAGTGTTTTACCTAAGCCCATATCATCAGCTAAAAGACAACCACTAACCTGCTCAGGCGCATATTGATGTAAATTCTGCAACCATGCAATTCCATATTCTTGATGCGGCTTTAAACTAAATTCTTGGCTTCTAAAACTAGTAGGTAATCTCGCTACAGGAGGATTATTCTCATCAAAAAGTAAGCGATTTACTCGCTGTTTTGTAAATTCAGCTTCATCAATATTATTAGCAATTAATAATGTATCTTTTTTCTTTTTCTGTGAATTAGCGTTAGATTCTTCCAATATCTCTTTTGGCTCTTCTTTCTTGGAAGCATATAAACGGTCTAGTAATTTTTTGGCATCATCTAATGATACTTCTTTATCTGTATATGGAATTTCAACTTCATCTTGACTGTTTTGCTCTGCCTGCTGAATCCGTTGCTCAAGCAATTCGATGGTTTCATCAAGATCTTCGTCTTGCAGTTGCTGCTCTAAGTCCATTAAATGTTGTGGCAGCCATTCGGATTCACCACTGTCTCTTCTAATAAATTCAGAGTTCAGCTTTTCTGCTTCACCAATACCAATAACACGACCGCTATAATTCGACAAATCCAATACTTTTTGAGCTTGTATTTCATCTTGATATTTTTGAATTTGATTTAGGTCACTTTTTAATTCTTCTATTTGATCATCTAAATAACTACATCGGTCAATTTCATACCCTGCCCAAACAAAAATAGGCGATTTTTTCTCATAGGCTTGAATAAAATGATAAGTCTGATCTAGATTGTATAGTTCTAATATAATAGGATTTTTTTCTCTTTCAGAATTCTCTTGTAGCTCTAATTTTGCAGAAACATAATGATTTAACTCATCATAGTTTTTTTCTATTTCTAAAGTATAAGTATAAATTTCTGCTTGCTGTTTTGACTCCTCAAAACTCTCAGGTGAAATAACTTCAATCGCATCATCACCTAGTTGAGCAAATGGATTGTGTAAAAATGCTTGTGCACGCTCACCAGAAATACGTCTGTTTGGCATTTTTTTAATTTCATTAAGAACTTGCTTCACTTGAGGCTCAATCACTACATGTGCAATTCCACCATCAGGTAAACTAACACTGTATTGATCTTGAACATTATTATATTGATCAAATGTCTTTAGCCAATTTGATGGAGCTTCATCAAATTCAGGCTGAACTTCTACAACAGATTCCTGGCTAATCAAATTTTTTCGAAGATTTAACTGTAATTTATCAGGTGCTAGAACTAATGTCTTTCGTAAAAAATCATCTAAATTTGCATTAGATTTATTGGCTAGTTTTCTGATGTTCGCCCAATATTTTTGATTCTGTTTCGTATCTTTGTTTTCTAGACGTGAAAACTCTTTTAATTTTTCGACAAGTTGAAAATTTGGTTCATTCAATAAATGTTCTGTACCATCAATCGTTAAGATCGCTCCAACTCGCTGAATAAGACTTTTAACCTTAATGTTATTTTCGTTCAGCCACCCATCTAAAATGATTTTGAAATCTGGGTCACTTAATCCCCTTTCACTTCTAATTATTGGACGAAGAGAAGCCTGTTTTGGAAGATTTAGTAAATGAATTACATTTTCATGTTCTGAATCTTGCTGAATTTGAAAAAGCTCTTCCCAAGGTAATACAAAATGGTCATCTATTCTGTATGCAAGTTCTTCCTCTTCCAAGCTCTCCCAATAGAAATCGGCATCTGTTTTAGCATTTGGTGTATATAAATAAATGACACCTATTTCATCATACGTAAAAGACTTAGAATTCGATTGAACAAGTTCTACCTGCTTTTCTTCTGTGCTTTTCTTTCTTTTCCAAAATGCTAATTTCATTTAAATATACCTTTTATAAATTAGTCTGGATAAATCCCCAGACTTTTTAATCTATTATCGAAGGATTTCTCCCAAGCACCATTATGTGATAAATAAAAATCAGCCTTTACTGTAGATTTCAAATCTGTAATACTGACAACTTGTAGGTTAGATTTAGAAGATTTGTAAGGTAGATTTCTATAAAAATAAGTAGCATTATTTAGTTCAGAGAACTCTACAATATAATAACCACCAATCTTTATCATAAATGCATTGGCTGCTGAACTCTTACCAATAATTCGTTTGAATCTTCCTTGGTTTTTCCTTTTAAATTCTTCTTGCTGTCGAGTTGCACGAAAAATTGCATCCTCATTCAAAAATATTTCAGAGAGAGAAACTTGTTTAATAAAACGCATCCAATAATTAAATCTTCGCGTTTCTGCACCATAGCTAAAGACTTTAAAAAATGCTTCTAGATCAGCTCTTACGAACCATTGAATGACCATTCTTTTTGTATCAGCATTTACATTATTCCAACCTGCAGAAGACTCATATTGTGGATTTCCCCAATGATTCAAAGCTAAATGTTTTAATTCCTCATGAACTTTTGCTCGTTCAAAGGTACGAGCATAACGCTCTAACAAAGCAACCAGAATATCAGTAGTGTATAAGACTTTTTGCTCAGCCAATGATAAGAAACGAGGAATAACTTTGAAATATTCACCTTCATTCATGGTTTTGATAGATTGAATAGAAGACTGAATTAAATCATCCCAAAACCAACTATTAGGTGCCATCCTTAAGCTTTCTAATTCACTTGAAAGTCTACTTGTATCTTGCTCTTGTAAAAATCTTTTAACAAATAATTTTGTTGGTGTATTAGATAAAATCTCAGAGTAATCAATAAGGGTATTCATCCACTTTTTAGGTTGCTTTAACTCTTTATAAATACTGGACCTCTTTGTATTTAATATCTCCCTCAATTGAAGCCAAATTACCGGCCTATCTTTTACATCTTCATTTTCTAATGCAAAATAGCTGTACAACAATGGAAAATAAACGACTCCAATAAGATCGATCTCTGATTGTTGGAAGTGACTGATAATCCTTTTACCAATATCACTAAAAATAAGTTTTTCTTGTGTGCCTGGCAGTATTTTGCTTAATGCCCAAGCTAAATTTTTCCAATCTCTTCGTGTGAGGTGTTCAAAACCAGAGCTTTCTAATTTAGAAATTGACCTAAAAATTTTTTCATCTAAAGGAAGGCTATTCTCTAAATCATCAAACCTCTGTTCAAGTACAGAAAGTGTTTTGAGCAGTCGTTGAGGCTTTACGAATTTAGTATTAGCAACATCTACAATTGAATTACCACCTACTTTCTCTTCCAAACGACGTTTCAAATTCGCTATGGTCATTGATATCACCTCGTCAATTGGCATGTTTCAATGGGTGAAGAAACAAAATGAGGTTGAGGATCAGCACTGTCTTTTTCTTTAAGGCCATAAAACTGCATTCTTAATTCAACACGGCGGGATGCTTCTTTACTATCTTTAGCCGAGTTAAAAGATACTCCTCCAGCCAAGAATAGCTGCTTAACCTGGTTTTTTTGCTGTTCAGTTAAAGAAAGACCAGAACTAAATTTGGGATCAAGTAAACTACACATGACCCATTCGGAACGGCGCAAACTCAAGTTTAAATTATATAGATATGAACCATCTGTATCTGTAAAGCCTTCAATCACTATTTGCTTAAACCATTTTTCACCTTGTGGGTTATTTGCTTCTTCCAGAATAATTGGCACAATAGTATTTAGACGATTACGACCCACCTCATTTAAACGATAATCATTATGTGAAAAACGACCAGCTTCACCAAAGTTTATACGATTGTTTTTACAATCGACTTCAATACCTGCATCTTTTAACTTCGCACTATGCTTGATGCTTTGACAAATATTTAAAATTTCTGCACTTCTTTGATCTTCAGCCTGAGTTGCCTCATTAATCTTTTTTGTTACGATCATCAGTGATACTGCCATAACAACAAGAAATAAAGTCATTAAGGCTGTCATTAAGTCTGCAAAAGAAATCCAAAAAGGTTTTTCACCTTCATCTTTAGGACGTGACTTTTTAGAGTACCGATTACCTAGCATGATCCATGTACTCCAGACTTAGTTTTTCTTCTGTCTTACAATATCTTCAAGATCCTCAACAAAGCTACCTAAGCCTTCTACACCACTTGAGAGACGTTTAACTGCTTGGTCGAGCGTATTATCATAGATGCCCAATGAGTGATTCAGGCTTGTTTCAACTGAAGCCCCAAAACTCTCAAAACTTTTTACTAGCACATCACTTACTTGCTCAAGATAATCCTGCATCTCTTTCTTCACTTGATTCAATGCTGTGGTCATTTGCCCCATATCTTCAAGTATTTTAGTACTCATACCGGTTTCAGATTGCGCTTGCTTAATCAGTCCCTCAAGCGTACTGATCGCCTTATTAACGCTATCCTGAGAGTTTTTATAATCACTCAACAACGAAATAAGATTACTGCTTGCACTAGTCAAATGAGTAGATGTAGTAGTTACTTCTGAAATCAATTGTGATGTTTTATCAGTGACGCTAATCAGCGATGTACCCGCCATATTAAATTGTTCTGAGGCTAGACGCATTTTTTCTGCGCCGTCGTTCATTCCGGTAATACTATCTGTTGTCACCTGACTGAGCTTTTGAATATTGTTTTTATAAGCTTCAACTGCATTTTGACTTTGAACAATTAACTCTTTGATTTCTCCCCCAAGGCTATCAATTAGGGTTGAAGATTGTTCATGTAATTTATGCTGATTATCTGCAATTTTACGATCTTGCTCTATACGCTGTTGAGCAATATCAGCCATCATGCCTGACATTGTTCCACTCATATGCTCAATCAGCTCAGAAACCTTTCCATTTAATTGTTCAATCGCATATTGTCCCTGCTCTCCAATTTTTTCTGCACCTTTTGACAAGTGCTCCACCATAGAGTTCATTTGATCGGACATCGCATTTTGCTTTTGTTGGATATCTTCAATCATTTTAGACATTTGGATTTCTAAGCTCTTTGTCGAACTTTCACTATTCACCTTCATATCAGTAATTAATTGGGTGAATCCTAATTGCATTTCTTTCATTGCAGAAACTGATTGAGTCATCATCTCACTCATACCATTCATTTGAGTACCAAAAGTTGATTCTAATTTGGTCATAAATGCAGTAAGCACATCTGTCATTAACTCTTGGACAGCAGAGCTTTGATCACCACTAACCTGCTGTACACTTGATGCAATTTTCTCTAGAGGAACCTGTAAAGTATCAGAGATAGACTGGCCTATTTGATCTGCCATATCTTTACTTGTTTTGGCATAACTGTCTGTCAATTGAGATGCAAAAGCCATTTGATTCTTTTTGTTTTCATCAACTAAGTTAGTCATCATTGTCTTTAAATCATTGACTAAACTATCTTTTAATTGTCTTGCGTTTGTTTCATTTGCCTGTGATGATTTTAGCAATCTAGCTAAGTATTCCTCCCCCGTATCATCAGGTTCAAAGAAGTCATCAATCTCTGTTGTTAACATTTCTAATTGCGCATAACACTGTCTTAACCATGACTTCTCACGCCATGTGATTAACATTGCTGTAGCAATAGCCAAGGCAGACGCCATAAAGGCTTCACTCACACCGCCTAACAGTAATCCAAGACTATCTTGAACTTTTTCAGGATCTCCAGCTGGATCAAAAGCTAATAATCCGAATAGTAAACCTGCAAACGTAGCAATAATACCAACACCAGTAATAATACCAGGTAGGTGCTTATAAAACTCAACTCTTAAGGGAGTATCGACAATAACTGACTGCGAGAAAAAAACATCACTAGATACAGTGGCACGAGATGAACTCAAGACATCTGTACCATCAATGACTTCATAGTGATCATGAAAAGAATGTTTATAATTCAACCAAGCATGTTTTAATGGAATACTGTTATCAAAGACATGATCTAAAACATTTTTACCCACATTTGATTCTTGTTTAACTTTTTTTAAAGCCTTAATCGCATCAGACAATTGACTATCAAGCTGTTTTGCTGGCTTAATATATTTTATGTAAAATTTATAGCTAATCACTGCAACAAATATTCCCATAAGTACCGGAATAATAAAATAACTTTGTAAAAATGCTGCAATAGCTAAAAAACTCACAACTACACCCCTTCAACTATTCTAAAGTTGATTTTTATTAAATAATTATGTGCAATATATCACAAAATATAAATCTATCTAAAATCCACCAATAAATGCATTGTTTTTCATAATTAAAGAAGATATTTAAAATTTTATTGAAAATTATCAGCTATTTACGTCAAAATTTAAAATAAATTTTCAATTATTACCCATTAAGTAATCAAAATCTTACTCAATGAGTATCTATGTTGAGTTTGGCACAAAAAATTGCACCTAACACCAGGCAAAGTAGCTACAAAATTTTAAAACTTTCTGGCTCATCCAAATTAAAAGGCACAACCCGAAGTTTTGCTACCATCGTATCTCTAAATAAAAAATCATCTAATGGGTGATCAAACTTTCCTTTTCTATATGGATAAACCAAGATCACTTCACTTTTATGTTCAAGATAATAATGGCTATAAGCAAACATCTGCTGAATATCACTGTCCTTTAAGCCATAACGGCCACCACGATCACTCTGGTCAATCAGCTTCCATTTAGTATCCATGACAATGTTTTTATCATCACGTTCTATGAAAATATCTGGTTTTAGTTTGAAGATATGACCGGACTGATGTTTACATATATGCTCAGTGGCATGCTGCATCTTGACTTTACATTCAGGCAAGTTACGGTGCAGATGATAAGCAACATAATGTTCGAACAGCTTTTCCATTGGGAACAACAGACTCATACCATGCCACTCACCGGATGTCGAAACAGGCATGTATTCACCTAAAATCAGTTCAGTCCATGGCTTAATCTCATCATAGAGTTCAAGTAAACGCCCTGTTTGCCATTGTCTGAGATCTTGCCTGATATTCTGGCTTCGTGGTATCTCACCCGTCATTAGGCGCAGTTCTTGAGCCAATTTCCAGTTACTTGCATCTTTGGTCCTCTTACAGACGATTTCTAATGCGGTACGAATCAGCCTATTTTCAGCGCGATTGACCTCATATACATCATGTTCGATTGGGAAAATATGCTTCTTCGCTGGTGGCTGGCGCATGTATTTAACATGCTGTAATTGCCCTCTTAAGAACTTCTGTTCTTCCTGCACACGGTTATAGTCAAAACGTAATCCACGCTGAACCAAACGCTCAAATGATGCTAAAAATTGAGAAATTATCCATTCATGCAAAGGTTGGTTTTTAAAGCGGTTTAGACTTGCAGCACCAACCTCTCTGTAAGGTAAATGCAAACATACACTCAGCATTTTTTGCAGGAGTTTGCGCTCTTCTAGAATAATCTCTTGATCACTTGTCCCATTTAGCTCCATATGCTTAGGTAGTATTTCTATACGTGTACCACACGGCGTTTCAATCACACCCACATATTGATCTAGCTTTAGCTTTCTACGTCCTGCAAGTTCAAATACTTTCGCGCCGTGCTTAGAAAATGATGCTGAAAGCTCGCATAGATGTTCAAATGCTTTTTCAGGTATATAAGCATGTCCCAAACTAGATTCAGGACAGCCTTCATAGGCAATGCTTATGAGGGCATATTCTCGGACAGTAAAGTCAGACATAGATCATCAGCCCTTTGGACCTAAAATCTGAAGAAAAGCATCAATCGTGTTGAATGCTTCAGTTTTTATTTTCCAAATTTTCTTTTCATTTGAATAGCCCAACTCTTCCTCAAAATTTGATGGGAATAAGTTATTTTTCTTGAATATGTCATCTGCAATCAACATTCCATTATTGAAGAACACCAAATTAATCTTTGCCCAATCATCAAAGAAGTATTCTTGAAGCTGAGGAATGATTTTTTGTGTAAAAATCGAAGCTAAATGCTCAAGTGTTGGTTGGTTTTTCAAACTCATAAAATTAGCATGACCAATACAGTGATCTCGATCTAATAACACCTCAATACGCTGATTGATGACTTCTAATAGCTTGCCAATATTCAGCCCTTCAACAATTATTTCATTTAAAAGCTCAGGCTTCGGTGGCATTTCAACAAAGGTAAATCGACGGCGCAATGCAATATCCAAACCTGTCAGAGACCTGTCTGATGAGTTCATTGTGCCAATAAGATAGATATTTTGAGGTACAGAAAACTCTTCTTTTGAATACGGTAAAGTCACAGAAAGAGTTTCATCTGCTCCTTCACGTTTGGAGTCTTCAATTAACGTAATCAGTTCACCAAAAATTCTTGAAATATTGCCACGGTTGATTTCATCAATAATTAAGACATATTTGTTGTCTAAATTACTTACAGGCATTGCTTCAGGTTGAAGCAGCACAGCTAGCTTTGATTTATCAACAGCATTTTCTAAATTATAAACAGTAGATTGCGAGAAAATTTTCTTAAAATAGTCTTCATTCTTCAAACTTGGAGAAAACGTTTTTAACCATTTAACTTTTCTAAGCTGGTGATATCCAAATTCTTGGTTCTCGTCGTATTCATATTCATCTGTCACCTCTGCAATCGCTCTGAATTTTAGATTGCCATCTGTGATAATGACTAAATCACCAATTTTAATTTTATTCTTAAAGGTATTTACATAACCTGCAGCAGTGTCTTCACTATCTTTATGGTAATGTGCCTCCTGTAATTTATTTTTTACTGACTGGATATCATTGCAATCACTGAAATTTATTGCATCTCCCCAACCTAAAAGAATGACATCATTATCTAAACACGAACGGTATAAATCATCTTCAACCCCAGCTCGGCCTAAAGACATTTTCCAAACTTTTTTATTGGACAGATCAATTTCACTGTCAATATTGGATTGAACATTACCCTTAGCGAGCTCAACAATTTCCTTAAACACCCCTGCTTTCACTGGATATTTTAAGTTACCAACAGCATCCGTTTCAGCTCGGATACCCTCAACAAAATCTTCATAACTAAAACTTTGATGAAACGTCACAAACTTGATCTGACCTTGGGCTTTATATTGATCAAAACGCTGTTTTAACTCAGTACGGTCTTCTTTTTCTAATACCTCTAGAGGTTTATTTTCGATAATCGACAACGCATGGTTAATCGTATGAAATGTTTTACCTGTGCCGGCAGCACCAAAGAGAATACGGTTTAAAGGTTGTTGAGTCATCACATCATCCACTAATTCTTCAATTTGCTGTTTCTTCTGTTTGTTATCTAGGTAACCTTTTCTAATCATTGCAAAAAGCTTTTCAACATATGGGAAAAACTCTAGATCTCCCTGATCTGCCAGTAAAATAGGCAAAAACTCTGGTACTGGCGTTTTTACATAGGATTCATAGCCAATCCTTTTTATGTTAGTTTCCCCTACTATGGGAATCACACAAGGATTGCTAAAGTCCTGATACAAAAACGCAATCATCCATTTCAGTCCTTTAGTAAACTGAATATCGGCAATTGCATTTAAATCACGGCGCTGAGCTGCATCTACAATCTCTAGTATTTCCTGTTTGATCTTCTGAAAGGCCTGTTCAGCATTATCTCCAAGTCTTTTATTCCATGAATATGGTCTTTCATTATGATATTTATCATTGTCACCTAAGCTGACTGGCTCCCAAAGATCAAAATAGCAAGCAAAGGTAGGATCGCCTTGTGTTGGATCAAAACTGTCAATCTGAGCAATGAAGCAATCTTTGTTTCTAGCTTGATGATATTCTTCAACGGTTAAATTTTTCAGGCGTTCAGCAGGCCATAATTCTAAGAATGCATTAATTTTACGTTCCAGCGCCGTAGTCTGGTCATGGCTTTGCTCATACCAATTACAAAATTTCTCTAATTCTTCTGCAGAGCTAATTTCAATGTAATAAATTTTATTACCTAACCACAAATTTTTACTTTGTGATTTTAATCCACTGTGGCGTCCATCAGATTCAGTGTATTTACCTGATGCTACATTTTGCGTAGATTTAAACTGAAATTGAAAATCCTGAGTATCAGATGGATCAATCTCGATAAAGAAACTCGCTTTAGAACCTGTTAAAACCAATGCAATTTCACGACCATTTTCATTCGTGACCACTGTTATTTTCTGCCGACTTATATATTGATCTGGATATTTTGCATTTAAAATTTCATCTGCTTCAGCGGGTGTCAAATGTCCTTGTTTCGGATGCGCATCAATATATTCTTGCACTAAGTCATTACTGTACTGCAGTAATGATCTATCACCCTGTTGACGAATTAGATATTGATAAGACTGAGCATAATTTAACTTTTTATCCTCTGTCAGAAAGTCCAGCATCGTCTTTGAAAAAATAGAGATGATTTTCGGCTGTGTCTGATTTTGATATAAAAAGGCTATTTTCCATTTCACTACAGGTGAAAAATCCAAAGCATCAATAGCTTCTAAATTCCCTGTTTGTGCATTTTCAATTGTTTCAATTATTCGTCTTTTAATTTCTGCAAATGCTTGTTCTTTGGTCGCACCATATTTTTCTAACCAAGCATATCCATCTTGATATATCTTGCCTTTTCCATCGAGTTTTTCTTCCGTAGCACTGCGGTGAAATATACCGAACTTAAATGCTGAGCCACCTAAAATATTTGCTATTGGTTTGGTTTCCCGTTCTAGGCAATATGTAAAATTTTCTTTATCTCCAGCCTGGGAGTATTCCTCGATGGTCATATTTCTCAGTCGCCCAAGTGGCCAAGCCTCTAAGAACTGATTCCATAATAATTGTTGGTGTTGCTCTACTGACACTCTTTACCCCAATCTTTCAAAATCTACTGTTTTAAATCTTAATAGCTACTTACTTTTGGTTTCTCTTACGCCATGCTCTAGCCAATGCTACCCAAGCTTTACTTTCTTTTAACCATATACGTCTACAAAACTCTGTCAGGTCATAAAATTGCTGGTCTGTTTCTTTTGACACCCCATGAGCCCAATGTCCTTCGTATATACGACCAGCTAGCTCTAAAATTCTAATTGCTAAATCTTGATGCGCTTGGATAAATTGCTGTACCGCTATGTCTTGATATGCAAAATCACGTATATATCGTTCAGACTGTTCCAACACTTCCTCTGTTTCCCATACCCAAGGTTTAAAGCAACGGTCTCCACTTAAACAATCAATCAGCTGTTTAAAGTCATTTAGTTTTTTAGTGAATGTGATATTGGCTTTTACCGTATTGTGAAACGATTGTGGAAGTCCTTCAGTGTCGTAAATATCAATCTGTAAGTTGTATAAATAATCTTTCAAAGCTCTATTGTTTTGCGCCGTGTTTAACACTTAACTCCCCTCATTTTTTTGTATATACGACAAAAATACACTTACTATATTTAACACATTTCAGTTTTAAGCTTTCTAGATCTTCAAGAACTTTTAATCAATATCCGCATTAGATTCTTTATATTATGGCAATATTACTCATTAAAATTGTTCTCTACATATACATAAAAATCATTTCCCACACGATCATATTTAAAGACCATGGTGTTACGACTCATCCATCGCTTTAAAAGTTTTTCATAAACATTGGCTTTTTTAGTTGAAGTGGCACTAAAAGACCAATAATGAATCCTATGCTTATAAATAAGTTCTTCAACTCTCTGACTAATCGCATTAAAAACTTTCAAGGCTGGTAACTTCAAGTTGAGATCTTCATATATGGGGTCATCTCTAAATAAGGCTAATTCTGGATGTCTACGATAATTGATTCGGACTTTGGCGCGTGGTGGGTTATTCAATGAGAAGGAAAAACTATAATGATCAAACTTTAATACGTAGTGTAATCCATCAATAGACCTCTTGCGAAAGTAAAAACTACCTCAATATGCATATTCCTGCATAAACATACCACCTATTCCTGTTCGTAACGTACCAGTCATTCTTATTCGTAATGAGCCAAAAATGAATAAACCACAAATAGCAGAAGCACAATTTAAACTTAGATTACCAACAACACTAAAGTTAAAAATTGAAAATGAAGCTCAAGGCTTGAAACGATCTATGAATGCTGAAATTGTAGCACGACTAGAAAATAGCTTTAAAAACTTTAAAAAATTAGACAATAATGGTGTACTGAGTCCATATCAACTTCTTGATCGTAAGAAAGAACTGTCAAATCGCTTAATCAAAGCAATAGAGTATTTTAATTCATTACAGGCAAAAGAAATTAAATATACACACATTGCTGAACAACTAGGATATGCAACTGCTGAACCTATCTTAGACTGGATACAAGGTAAACATGAACCATCTTTCCCTCAACTCCGAGAGATAGCAAAGTATCTGAAAGTTAATCCGTCTTGGCTTCTACATGGAGATGGTGAAATCAGCTCTTGAATAATAGTATCATTATTGATGCTATTTAAGGATTGGAATTATTGAGCATATTAATGGCTAATATTGATCAACTCATAGAGCAAATGCGGAATAATCCAAAAAATATTCGTTTTGTGGATTTACTCAAGGTTTAAGATGATAGTGGAAAAGCTAAACCGTATCAGGTGAAGCAAGTTTTGGCTGCACTTGATAAACTAAATGCATTGTGAGGTGGAAAATGGATAGTAAGCAATATACTTACCGTGTTATGTGGTCAGCAGAAGATAATGAATACGTTGGACTATGTGCTGAATTTCCATCGTTATCTTGGCTTGATGCAGATCAATCTAAAGCATTTTTAGGCATTGTTAATCTTGTTGCTGAGGTTGTAGCCGATATGATTAGCAATAATGAAAAAGTACCAGTGCCACTTTCAGAGAAAAAATATAGTGGTCGTTTTGCTGTACGTGTTCCATCAATGGTTCATCAAAAACTAGCCTTGGAAGCAGCAGAGCGTGGTGTAAGCATGAATCGTTTAGTATCTGCAAAATTAGCGATGTAAGCAGTTTTAAGGATATGAGGTTTTCCTCATATCTTGTGGCTCAAGAAACAGGAATGACTGGTACGTTACGAACAGGAATAGGTGGTCGTTTTATCCAGTATTTTGCACTCAATATAGATTTCATGAAATATCAGAAATTAAACCGTTTTTCAGATTCTGAATTCCAGCGCTTGGTTGGCGTACCTCGACCAGTTTTTAGTGAAATGGTCGAAGTTTTAAAAGAAGCAGAATCACTTAAAAAGAAATCTGGGCGTCCTCATACTTTAGCTATAGAGGATCAATTGTTATTAACACTCAATAGCTTTGTTGCACAAAGATTTAAAAGTTAAAACCTCCTTAGATTACTCAAATTTAAGGTACAACAGAGGTGGTTCCCGCAGGGGGAACAACTTCATTAAGCGACTTCGTGTCGCACTTCCACCCAGTTATTGCAAATCGGTAGATTGCCATCATGCAGATAGCGGCTTAAAGCTGGCCAACGCTTCAGAATGTAATTGATGGCCTTGGCGGTTGGAGAACTCGATGGTACCGTCAGATAATGTTGGTTGAGCCATTCATACAGTTGTTGCATCACCGGTTGACTATGCTGTTGTCGGTATTCGCGGCGGTGTTCTTCCGTACCGTCGGTCTTTCTCCTGAGTTCTGCTTCTATGGCATACAGTTTCTGAATCATCAGTAATGCCTGTTCAGCGACCTGACTTTTTTTGGTCACATGCAGTTCATGAAATTTACGACGTGCATGTGCCATGCAGCCCACCTCAATCGTCACCGAGTTAACTCATCGAGCAGGTGATGCCGTAAAAATCGCTGATGCAGGCGCTATTGATGCCGAAGAGGGACTCTCTAATGTTATTGAAAGCGGCAAAATGTTAAGCGGTATTTCAGAATCCATAGGTCAAATCGCTTCTATATCGACCCAAATGGCTGCAGCAGTGGAAGAGCAAGCCCATGTTGCTGAAGACATTAACCGGCAAATAGTAAATATTTCAACGCTTGCCGATTTAAGTAATGACAGCTCGATGCAGCTTTCAGAGACGATTATTTATTTGAACAAGATTGCTGATGAGCTTCATAAACTGGTAGTACGGTTTAAGCGGTAATCTTTCAAGTGAAAGCCTAAAACATTTAACAGTGTATTCTTGCAGTACAATTGATAATAATCGATTAAGCAGCAAATTATTGGAGTAACGTTTTGAACGCACCTGAATTCCCTGTTGATGAAGCTGCTCGTTTACTTGCATTACAGCGAACTAATTTGCTGGATACGCCAGCAGAGAAGCGCTTTGACCGCATTACAAGATTAGCAGCGTCTGTATTTAAAGTGCCAATATGCCTTATCTCTTTGGTGGATAGTGACCGGCAATGGTTTAAATCTAAAGTGGGTCTTGACGCTTGTGAAACAGGCCGTGATATCTCATTTTGTGGCCATGCGATATTGCATGAGGATATTTTAATTGTTTCAGATGCAACAAAAGATGAGCGCTTTTCGTCAAATCCTTTAGTAACCCACGCGCCGCATATTCGTTTTTATGCGGGTGCACCGCTGCGAGAGACAAGTGGGCAACCCATCGGCACTCTATGTCTCATTGACTCCGTGGCCAGAGACTTTTCAGCAAAAGAGCAGCAAGAACTGCGCGAATTTGCAGACATGGTTGAGTATGAAATTGCCAAAGAAGATCAAGCTCGACTTCAAGAGCAGTTTTTAAAAGGCATGGCAAAAACAACCTTAATACTGGCAACACTGCCTGATATGGTATTTGTTATTGACCGAAACTTTCGTTTTTTGGTTTGCAAAGAGCATCCTGACTTACTTAAACCTCAACAAGCGATTTTGGGGCGTACCGTTCATGAGATACTACCCAATGAGCTAGGTCATCAACTCGTAGAGTGCCTCAAGCAAGCCTTTTGTAACAACGATGTGATTCATCATAACTACACGTTTGAAAAGTCAAATCAATCGTTCGAAGCCCGATACAAAAAAATTGATGATAATGAAGTATTAGTGGTCATTCGTAATACCTCTGCACAAGTTGAAGCGCAGTCAGAAATAAGACGCCTTTCTGAAGTTGCAAGGCAGACAACCAATGGTGTGGTAATAACTGATGTCAAAGGTCGAGTTATATGGATTAATGAAGCCTTCTCCTTTCTTACAGGATATAGCATTGAAGAAATGCAGGGTAAAAAGCCTGGGGAGTTATTACAAGGGCCCGACACTGATCCTGCCACTGTTGCAATAATGAGAGATGCGCTTGCTCAACAGAACGGCTTTAATGTTGATGTTGTAAATTATTCAAAAGCGCAAAATTCCTACTGGGCGAGAATAGCTTGTAACCCGCTGTTTAGTGAAAGTGGTAGTTTGAGCGGCTATATTGCAATTGAAACAGATATTACAAAAGAGAAACAGGATGAAGAGCTCATAAGGAACAGTCAGAATTTACTTAAGGCCGTAATAGAGGCTAACAATATAGGCACATGGCATTTTAATATTCAAACAGGCGAGTTGATTATCAATGATAAATGGGCCGCATTACTGGGTTACACACTTTCTGAGTTATTACCTGGAAACAGATACACGTGGGAAAGGCTAACGCATCCTGATGACCTGGCTTATTGTGCAACTATTCTTGAAAAGCACATGTCAGGCCTAATACCCATATATGAAGCCAATCTTCGTATGAAACACAAAAATGGTGAATGGAAATGGATAAACACCAGAGGGCGCATTTCTTCAAGGACATATGATGGCAAAGCTCTATGGTTATTGGGTACACACTTTGATATCAATGACCAAATAATTGCAGAAAAAGCGCTTAGTGATAAGTCAAGGCAGATGGAAGCTGTTGTTGAAGGGTTGCTTGATGGCATTATTACTATTGATGGTCGTGGTAAAATTCTGACATTTAACCAAGCCGCACAGGAAATCTTCGGCTATACGGAAGATGAAACGCTTGGCAAAAATATTAGCATGTTGATGGGGTCACCTCATCGAGAGCATCACGATAGCTACTTATCAAACTATATAGAACGTGGTGTCAGTGACATTACTGGGCGTATTCGTGAGCTTGAGGCCTTGCGCAAAGATGGTTCTATGTTTCCAATCGAGCTTGGTGTAGTTGAAGTTCAAATGGCTGGTGAAGTTAATTTTATCGGTGTTGTCAGGGATATCACTGAGCGTAAACAACGTGAAAATGAAATTCACCAGTTAGCATTTTATGACCCATTAACATTGCTACCTAATCGACGTCTGTTGTTGGACAGATTGACGGGAGCTATAAATCATAGCGTTCGTACAAGGAACTTCTCAGCATTATTTTTTCTTGATTTAGATAACTTTAAAAACCTTAATGATAGTGCTGGTCATAATAAAGGTGATTTGCTGTTGTGTCAGGTCGCTGAGCGTCTTGTCAACTCAGTGAGACAAGGTGATACCGTAGCGCGTTTAGGCGGCGATGAGTTTGTTATTATTGCATCAGATTTAAGTCATGAACCAACATTAGCAGCGAACCAGGCTGAGAGACTTGCACAAAAAATCGTGAGTAATTTAACAAGGGAATATAATCTTGACGGTCTAACTTACAATAGTTCGGCAAGCATTGGTGTAACACTTTTTAACAGTGAAAATCTGTCAAAAGAAGATTTGTTAAAGCAAGCTGATATGGCTATGTACAAGGCTAAATATGCTGGCCGAAATGGTGTGCAGTTTTTTGACCCGCAAATGCAAGTTGCAGTAAGCTCAAGAGCAGCAATTATTAGCGACTTATACTCTGCAATACAAAGCCAGCAATTTGTACTTTTCTATCAAAAACAGGTCAATCACCTGAAGCAGTGTATTGGTGTTGAAGTATTGTTACGCTGGATACACCCAGAAAAAGGCATGGTGTCGCCACTGCAATTTATCCCATTAGCGGAGGAAACAGGTCTTATTGTACCCATTGGCGAGTGGGTGCTAGAGGAAGCTTGCGCCACTCTGGCAAAATGGTCTTTAGAATCCGAAAAACAACACCTAAGCATTGCGGTTAACATAAGCGTAGTTCAATTTAGCAAAGATAATTTTGTTCAGACTGTTTTAAATGCATTGAAAACCTCAGGTGCAAATCCACAGTTGCTAAAGCTGGAAATTACGGAAACGTTGCTCGCAAATAACATTCCTGATGTTAAAGCTAAGATGAAAGAGTTGCAGCAGCACGGCGTGACTTTTTCAATCGATGATTTTGGTACAGGCTATTCATCCTTATCCTACTTAAAACAATTGCCTATAAATCAGTTGAAAATTGACCAAGGGTTTGTTCGAGATATTATCAATAGCAGTAATGATAGGGCCATCGCTCAGGCAGTTATAACATTAGCCGACTCAATGGAACTGCAAGTCATAGCTGAGGGTGTTGAAACAGAAGCCCAGCGCGCGTTATTGCAGAGTATGGGGTGTCACACCTATCAAGGCTATTTATACGGAAAACCGTGTCGGATAGAAGAGCTGCATTTTTAAAAGATAATTAGTAAGGTACATTAAGCGAGTTTTAATTTAGTAGATTCCCTACAATTAACATAATACAGGTTATACGAAATCAAAAATGGGAGCTTTAAGCTCCCATTTTTATTGTATTTTTTAAATTTTTAGGCGTGTTGTACTGTGATCTTTAAACCTAAAGCATTCACTACACGATTAATCGTATCAAAACGTGGCGCAGAGTCGTGACGAAGTGCTTTATACAGAGCTTCACGTCCAATTCCTGCTTCTTTAGCAATTTGAGTCATACCACGAGCTTTGGCAATTACACCAAGTGCATGGGCTAATTCAGCCGGATCATTTTCTTCGAGAACCATATTGAGATACATTACAATATCTTCTTCAGTTTTGAGTGACTCAGCCATATCAAAACTTGGTAAATCAGCGACTTTAACCATTTTAATCCTCCAATGTTTTCGATAATTTGACTGCACGATCGATGTCTTGTTGTTGAGTTGATTTATCTCCTCCACCAAGCATTACAATCACTACGTCACCATGTTGGATGTAATACATTCTCCATCCAGCACCGAAGAATTCTCTCATTTCCCAAACCCCATCTTGGAGAGGCTTAATGTCTCCCCAATTTCCACGTTGAACCTTATCTAATCTACGATTCAGGCGAATACGGGTCATATTGTCTTTAATGCCATCCAACCATTCATCAAATTCTGGTAGACGTTTAATTTCAATCATGAGGGTTCCTTATCTTCTCACTATATTGTATTCGATCGAATACAATATGCAAGTAATTTATACGAACATCTATTA
>NZ_JBMXBO010000013.1:0-75726 GCF_049546925.1 Acinetobacter sp. AND/436 | reverse complement strand
CAAGTTGTCACTTAAATTTAAACAACTTAGGAAAGCTCTATCTTTAAAATCTTTATGCAACAAAGCCAGTATGATCCAGTAATAGATTTCTCTCTTGATAATTATAAGTTAATTCATCCAAAATTTGAAAATACGAGAGATTATTATGAGCTTGAATGTTTGCAGTCAGGACGTGCAGTATTTATGAGATACTCTATCATTAAAGCACATCCTAAATTACAGTACACTTTTGATTTTTTTAACTTAAAAAAATTAGAAAGAGGAACGTTTGATGATTGTGCTAGGATTATGGAAAAATTAAATAGTAAATTTTCAAAATATTTACCAGAAAAAATATAAAAAATCCCCTCACTCGAGGGGATTTTTTCTTCTCTAAATTAGAGGATTCTTATACCACTGAATCATCCAAATTTGGCGCTAACCAACGTTTCGCTTCATCCAGTGTCCAACCTTTACGCTGCGCATAATATTCCAACTGGTCGCCTGCGATTTTACCCACGTTAAAGTACTGGCTTTCAGGGTTGGCATAGTAGAAACCACTGACTGATGAAGGTGGCCACATCGCAAAGCTGCTGGTCAGTTGTGTGCCAATCTTGTCGGTTGAACCTAACCAGTCAAATAGTGGTGCTTTTTCAGAATGTTCAGGACAAGCAGGGTAGCCCGGCGCCGGACGAATCCCGACATATTTCTCTTTAATCAGCTCTTCATTCGACAGTTGTTCATTGGCCTGATAGCCCCAGAACTCTTTACGGATACGTTCATGCAAATGCTCGGCAAAGGCTTCGGCAAAACGGTCACCTAAAGACTGTACCAGAATGGCATTGTAGTCATCGCCTTTGGCTTTGTACTCATTGGCCATTTCTTCTGCACCAAAGATCGACACGGTAAAGCCACCTAAATAGTCTTCCGCTTCACCTTTTGGCGCGACAAAATCGGCCAGTGACAGGTTCGGTTTGCCAGTGACTTTGTCTGACTGCTGACGAACATGCTGGAAAGTATGCGTGACATGCGTACCTGTTGCATCATACACTTCGACTGAATCTGCACCGGAACGGTTGGCCGGATACAGGCCAAATACCGCGCGCGCATCAAAGCGTTTATTGTCGATAATATCTTTCAGCATCGCCTGCGCCTGATTGTATAAATCGGTCGCTGCTTCACCCACCACTTCATCGGTCAGGATGGCTGGGAATTTACCGGCCAGACTCCATGAAATAAAGAATGGCGTCCAGTCAAAATATTCAACCAGTGTTTCCAGCGGATAGTTGGTCAGGGTCTGGGTACCAATAAAGTTTGGTTTTACCGGTGTATTGGCTTTAAAGTCAATTTTCAGGCCGTTTTCAATTGATTCTGCATAAGATAGTTTCGCCGCTTTAGGCTGCTTGTTGGCAATCCGCTCACGTACTTTGGCATATTCAGCACGAGTGTCTGCTACAAAGGCTGGTTTCATGTCTTGTGACAGCAGGGTGGTTGCCACACCAACAGCACGTGAAGCATCAGCCACATAAATCACCGCATCATTGGAATATTGTGGATCAATTTTCACAGCCGTATGCGCTTTCGAGGTGGTCGCACCGCCAATCATCAATGGAATATTGAAGCCTTTACGCTGCATTTCTTTGGCCACAAAGACCATTTCATCCAAAGATGGGGTGATCAGACCCGACAGGCCAATAATATCGACTTTTTCATCAATCGCAGTTTGCAGGATTTTCTCTGCCGGTACCATCACGCCCAGGTCAATAATGTCATAGCCGTTACAGCCCAAGACCACACCAACAATGTTTTTACCAATATCGTGGACATCGCCTTTTACTGTGGCCATCAGCACTTTACCTTTGGACTCGCCCACAGTTTTTTCTGCTTCGATGTACGGGTTTAACCAGGCCACCGCCTGTTTCATCACACGGGCCGATTTCACCACTTGCGGCAGGAACATTTTACCGGCACCAAACAGATCGCCGACCACGTTCATACCGTCCATGAGTGGACCTTCAATCACATCTAGCGGACGTTTGGCTTTTAAGCGGGCTTCTTCGGTGTCTTCATTAATAAAGGTGGTAATTCCTTTGACCAGCGCATATTCCAGACGTTTTTCCACCGGCTGGTTACGCCATTCCAGGTTTTCTTCTTCTTTTTTAACGCCCGACTGACCGCGATATTTTTCCGCGACTTCCAGCAGTTTTTCCGTAGCATCCTGACCGCTGGTACCCTGATTCTGGTTCAGAATCACGTTCTCAACCGCATCTTTCAGTTCCGGGTCAATATCATCATAAATGGCTAGCTGACCAGCGTTTACAATACCCATGGTCAGGCCCTGTTTAATCGCATAGTACAGGAACACGGCATGAATTGCTTCACGCACTGGCTCATTACCACGGAAAGAGAACGACACGTTAGAAATACCGCCAGAAATCATGGCATGTGGCAGATTCTGTTTAATCCAGCCCGTCGCTTCAATGAAATCTACCGCATAGTTGTTGTGTTCTTCAATACCGGTTGCAACCGCAAACACGTTCGGGTCAAAGATAATATCTTCAGCCGGGAAGCCCACGTCATTGACCAGCACATCATAAGAACGTTTACAGATTTCTTTTTTACGTGCGGCAGTATCGGCCTGACCATTTTCATCAAAGGCCATTACGATCACGGCAGCACCATACTGACGGCATAGACGCGCTTTTTCGACAAACTCGTCATAACCTTCTTTCAGGGAAATCGAGTTGACGACAGCTTTACCTTGTACACATTTCAGACCGGCTTCAATAATTTCCCATTTAGATGAGTCAATCATGATTGGCACACGGGAAATGTCCGGCTCAGAGGCCACCAGATTCAGGAAGTGCACCATCGCGCCCTGTGAATCGAGCATGCCTTCATCCATGTTGATGTCGATGACCTGTGCACCGCTTTCAACCTGTTGACGGGCCACATCCAGCGCTTCGGCAAAGTTTTCTTCACGAATCAGACGCAGGAATTTTTTCGAACCGGTCACGTTGGTCCGCTCACCGACGTTCACGAACAAGGAATCTTTGGTGATGTTAAATGGTTCTAAACCACTTAAACGGCAGGCAGGTTCAATTTCTGGCAGTTGACGCGGTGCAATACCTTCAACGGCTTGTGCAATGGCACGGATATGATCCGGCGTGGTGCCACAGCAACCACCGGTAATATTAATTAGACCGCTTTCGGCAAATTCTTTTAAGAAGGCAGCAGTTTGTTCCGGGGTTTCATCATAACCGCCAAAGGCATTTGGCAAGCCGGCATTCGGGTGTGCAGAAACAAAGACATCGGCCACATCGGATACGGTTTTTACGTGTGGACGCATGGCATCTGCACCTAAGGCACAGTTAAAGCCAATAGAGAGTAAATCACCATGACGCACCGAGTTCCAGAACGCTTCGGCAGTCTGGCCGGTTAAGGTACGGCCTGAGGCATCGGTGATGGTGCCGGAAATCATCAGCGGTAATTCGCGGCCCAGCTGTTTAAAGACTTCTTTTACCGCAAAAATTGCCGCTTTACAGTTCAGGGTATCGAAAACGGTTTCAATCAGCAGAATATCGGCACCGCCTTCAATCAGGGCGTGCGCAGCTTCAATATAGTTTTCTTTGAGTTCATCAAAAGTGATATTACGAAATGCCGGATCATTCACGTTTGGTGAAATTGAACAGGTGCGTGAGGTTGGCCCCAAGACACCCGCCACAAAACGTGGTTTTTCCGGTGTTGAATATTTTTCACAGGCAGCTTTGGCCAGACGCGCAGCTTCACGGTTAATTTCCGGAACCAGCGTTTCCATGTGGTAATCCGCCATGGAAACACGTGTGCCGTTAAAGCTGTTGGTTTCAATAATATCGGCGCCGGCATCTAGGTAGGCTTCATGAATGCCTTGAATAATCTGCGGCTGGGTCAGTACCAGCAGGTCATTGTTGCCTTTCAGGTCATAGGCCCAGTCAGCAAAACGCTCACCACGATAATCGGCTTCTTCCAATTTATGGCGTTGGATCATGGTACCCATAGCACCATCGATAATTAAAATTCTTTTGGCAAGAAGTTCTTTCAGGGTAGCAAGCGTGGACATAAAAAACCCTTGTTTTGATGAATCAGAAATGCGCAATATTTTAGCAGAGTTCGACTGCTTTTTTCCGTAATTGATGGGATGGAACGGAACTTTGTGGCATCTTTGCTGAAAAAGTATACGTTTTCATGGGCTTATTTTGAAAATATACACATCGTTATAAATAAATCATTGTAAGGATTCATAAAATTGTCATATAGCTATGGCAGTATGAGAGAGTCTAAAAATGGGCCGGGTTTTGCTGTACTTGTAATATTTCAGGCTCATGAAAGATGACAGCAGTGACAGAAAACCGGATGAAGATGAGATGGTGGTTTATAAGCTTTTGATTTATTTTAAATAGTTTGATTTTTTGTCTATAAAATTATCAGGAAATTGTGGCAAATAAAGTAGAAAAATTACTTTATTTGACCTGCTTTTGTCATATAATTGTCACAATTTAACTGAACAATAAGGGGATTTTGTATCCTCTTTTCCTGCTTGCATGAACTCTAATCAAACTCCCGTAGATTCAGCACACCAGTCGGCTCCGAAAAAGTCGACCAATGTTCATGTGCCAACACCGAAATTCTTTATGCCGGTGTTTCTAACGCTTATTATTTCAACGCTTATTTATATTGGCTTTCAATTATCGGCAGATTTATCGCATGTTCCGGCGCTTAGCCTGTATTCGGTGATTCTGCTGGCCACCGCTTTATTTATTGCGCTGGGCTTTGAATTTGTTAACGGTTTCCATGACACCGCCAACGCGGTGGCTACGGTCATTTATACCAATGCCTTGTCTGCACCAGTTGCGGTAATGTGGGCCGGTTTCTGTAACTTCCTTGGGGTGATGGTCGCCAGTGGTGCCGTAGCCTACGGTATTATTGCCTTACTACCGGTCGAGCTGATCATGAATGTTGGCTCAGGCGCAGGTTTTGCCATGGTCTTTGCCATGCTGATTGCGGCCATTCTCTGGAACTTAGGCACCTGGTTCCTCGGTATTCCGGCTTCAAGTTCGCATACCTTAATTGGTTCCATTCTGGGTGTGGGAATTATGAACTACATCCTCAATGCGGGCGCTGGTGCATCCGGCGTGGATATGGAACAGGTGATGAAAGTCGGTAAGGCTTTACTGTTCTCGCCATTAATTGGTTTTGCCTTTGCTGCCGTACTGTTCCTGCTGGTGAAAAAGATTTTCAAACGTCAGCTGGAACTGTTCCAGCCGCCTGAAGGCAACAAACCGCCACCACCATTAATCCGTGCCATCCTGATCTTTACCTGTACTGGGGTGAGCTTTGCCCACGGTTCTAATGACGGTCAGAAAGGCATGGGCTTAATCATGCTGATCCTGATTGGGATTGTGCCATTGGCTTATTCCTTGAATAAGGAACTGGACAACCAGCATATTCAGTCTTTCCAGCAATTGTCGACGCAAACCGCGTCTGCAATTTATGCCAACCATACCGATATTCCGGATGCGCAGGCCCGTGAAGTAATCACCAAGTACATCCAGACCAAGGAAATCACCCCGGAAGTGGTACCGGCTTTGGCCAGTTTGACTGATCATTTAGGTGAGCGTGTGGGTCAATACGGCGATTTGAAAAATATTCCGGAAGCAGAAGTGGCAGCATTGCGTAATGATATGTACCTCAGCACCACGTCATTCAAGCGTCTGGATAAAGCGGAAGCTTTACCTGCCATGAGCAAGGAACAGGAAAAAGTGGTCGATGATTACCGTGACCATCTCGATTCCTTCCTGCAATATATTCCAACCTGGGTTAAAGTTGCGGTGGCACTGGCACTGGGCTTAGGAACCATGGTCGGCTGGAAGCGTATTGTGGTCACCGTGGGTGAACGGATTGGTAAACAGCACATGACTTATGGTCAGGGTATGTCAGCCGAGCTGGTGGCGATGTCGACCATTGCTGCAGCAGATGGCTTTGGTATGCCGGTATCGACCACGCATGTCTTGAACAGTGCGGTGGCCGGGACCATGGTGGCGAATAAATCTGGCCTGAATTTCCAGATGGTTAAAACCATTCTATCGGCGTGGATTTTCACCTTGCCTGCAACCATCTGTTTATCGGGTGGCCTGTTCTGGTTATTCCTGAAAGTATTCTAAGCCGGTTCATCCGCAATAAAAAACGCTGCCTGGGCAGCGTTTTTTTATATCTGTAGATGAAACAGATGATCCAAATGCTAAGTCGTGACGTCCTTTATTTTTTAGATAGACAGCAAATCTACAATGCATTCTCTCAAGGGGTGAGGGCTGGGGGTAAGGAAATAGCCTAAGCAATATCAAAGCTTCTCTTTCTTTAATGAACCTATCCACTCTTTTATCTTTCAGGTAGACAGCAGGTCTCTAAAAAAATCTCCCTCTCCGTTTTGGATACGTAGCACCGCTACACAAGAGAGAGGGAACGATCGAAGAGAGATTAAAATCTCTTATTTCTTTAACTTGGCCAGTAAGCCTTTAGGCAGCTTCTCGGTAGCAAAACCATATAAGGCTGCAAAAGGCAGGGCAGTACGGGCCAAATATGCGACACGCCATAAACCGCCATGGTTGGCCCCTTCCATCATCAACTCTAAAGGATGGTTCAGAGTCACTTCCGGATTGGCCACGGACTGTGGATTACGCAGGTCATGAATCCAGAGCGCGGCCATAATCGCATTGGTGGTTTCTGGCGCAAAAGCTTCTACATCAAACAGGCTGGCACCATTAAATGCCGCTTTTAATAATGGATTTTTAGTCACCGAATAGGTCGTGGTTGATGGTGCAATATTAATGCTGACGCGTTGTCCCTGATGACGGGCGAGGGTGGCGCGCCATTGCTGAATCCGTTTGGCCAGCGCATAGTTCGGTCCTTGTTCCACCACCAGACAGTCGGCAATCCCGTAATCCTGTCCATTGTCTGAATGCACCAGATCATGCAGGTTTTTCTGGAAGAAATGTTGCGCCGTGACCGTTGAAACCCCACGGGTCAGCAGTTGCTGGGCTTTCGAGCGTTGCTGATACTTGTCTTTTGAGGCCTGAATCACATCGGCAGGCACTGCATAGACATCGGTTGGGGTGCACATAAACATCAGGCTGGTCTCGGCTTTTTGCGCGCTGACGGCCTGCATAATCGCATCCATCGCCATGGCCACACGCACGTGTTTTTCACCATCTAAATAGGCAATTGCAGCCAAATCCAGCTGCTGTTCAAACTGGGTTAGCCACTGGGCAATTTCAGGAGTTTGAGTCAGTAAATTGGCGCCAAGCTGCTCTTTTAATAGCTCAGTCGTGCTGTTTTCATCTAGCGCTTCAGTCGCTGGTGCATACAGGGTGGCATTACCCTGTTGCACGGTTTCTAGAATTTTGTTCCAGACCCGGGCATTGGGTAAATCGACCGCGACAATATTGGCTTTCCATTTCGATAGCCAGGTCAGGGGGCCAGCTTCAGAAGCAGCACCAAACAGCACCATGGTACGGTCTGATAAATCGAACCATTCCGGATGAGCGACTGCTGCACGTAAAGCTTGAGCATGACTGTGTTCAATAATCCCGCCATCTTCCCAGCGCTGGATTTGCTCAAGCAGTGTCTGACCTTGCAGTTTCTGTCCCTGATACGGCACATACCATTCCGGCGCCGCCGTGCTTTGGCCCTGGATTTTAACTGTGTGCAAAGGCTGGGCATCGAGGCTCATCACATCTTTCAGCAGATGTTTTTGACCATGTCGATAAAACTCGAAACTGCCATGTGCTTTATTCAGGCCCTGTTCAGCAATTTGAATCGGGTTCTGGCAGGTCTGAATGCCGTATTCGACCAGCGCCTTAAAATATTTGGGATACTGTTTGCGCCAGTTTTTTTCAGACAGGGTTTGCTGGGACAGTTGCGGTGCAACACCGGCCAGTGCCTCGGCAATAATCGCACGTCCTGTGCGTGAAGTACTGGGTTTCTGGTTTTCGAAATGTGGAAATTGTAGGCCGTCTAATGTGGACATGCAAAAACTCGCAGCTTGAAAGCAAATTAATATACAGATGTATACATTATCTATGCCAAATTGTGAGATGGGGTGGCATTAACTACCAAAATTGTATGAATTATCCAATGAAATTGCAGTTTATGAGGACGCAGTAAAAAGCCTCCATTCTGGAGGCTAAATGGAAAAATGGGCTTAGCAGCGGCCTTTTTTGGCCTGACCTGGTGGGCAGAAATCTCCTGGATGGCCATAAATACGTGAGTCAGGATCAATCACCAAACGGCCTTCTGGGGTATGGACGGCACAGGCACTCAAGCTCAGTAAACAGCCGGCAATCAGAAATAACTTTTTCATCTCTCATCTTCCATCTTCGTTATTATTCGAGTTATTTTAGACGCCAACCGCTGCGGCATACTGTGTTAATTTGTAGTTATGCGTTGTCAAAATATACCGCAGGCGCTTCAAATTGCTCAAATTTAGAACGGAAGCTGGCTAAGTTTATTCAGGAAATGCGGAATTAAACGCGGCTCAATCATGATGGTGATAATCACCCCATAGGCTGCTCCCCACAAATGCGCGCTGTGGTTAATATTGGAATTGCCACGTTTACCCGACCAGATGCTATAGGCCACATACAGCACCGCAAAAATAATAGCCGGAACCGGAATAAAGAATACGAAAATCAGTTTCCACGGTTCAAACAGAATATAGGCAAACAGTACTGCAGACACCGCACCGGAAGCGCCTAGACTGGCCCAGCGATGATCATTTTTGTGTTTCAGATAACTCGGTAAAATTGCGGCAATCAGACCGCCTAAATAAAACAGTACAAAGCCCAGATCATACAAATATTGACGGTAAAAGCTTTCAATAATACTGCCGAAGAAAAACAGGGTAATCATGTTAAACAGCAAGTGGGTACCATCGGCATGGACAAAACCGTGGGTAATGAAGCGGTCATATTGACCCCGTTCCAACGCCGGTGGCCAGAAAATCAGCCGGTTCATGACTTTTTCTTTGGAAAAAGCAATAAAGGAGATAATCGCTGTAATCACAATCAGCGTAACAGTATGATTAAACGGTAAATCTAACATAAACAGATGTTCTTCTTTTCGGGTTTCCTGATCATAATGCCATTAAAAAACAAATGAAACAGAACTTTCATAGGATAATTCCGACAATTTTAGTTGAATTTTTTTAATTCCCCCGCATCTTCAGTTAAAATGGCAACTTCAGCATGAGGAAATATTGTTATGTCGACTGAGAACCACAGCACTGCAGTTGCAGAAGAGATTCCAAACTTATTAATCACCCCAAATGCTCAAGAGTATTTAAAAGATTTATTGGCAAAGCAAAATACACCGGGGATTGGTGTGCGCGTTTTTGTTGAGAATCCTGGAACGCCGCGTGCTGAGTGTTGTATGGCTTATAGTGCGCCAGAAGAAGTCGTACCAACAGATTATAAGCAGGATTATCCGGATTTTCCAGCCTATATCGACACCCCGTCTATTCCATATTTATTGGATGCGGTTATTGATTACAACAAAGACCGTTTTGGGGGCCAGCTGACCTTCCGTGCGCCTAACTCGAAAGTGCCACGCGTGGGTCCGGATGCCTCAATCGAAGAGCGTATTACTTACGTATTACAGTCTGAAATTAACCCGGGCCTTGCCGGTCACGGCGGTAACTGTGCCTTGGTGGAAGTGGTTGAAGATCCGGAACATGGTTTAACCGCGATCCTGAAATTCGGTGGCGGTTGTCAGGGCTGTTCAGCGATTGATGTCACGCTGAAACAGGGTGTGGAAACCACATTAAAACAGCATGTGCCTGAATTAATGCGTGTGGTAGACCAGACTGACCACAGCCAGGCCGAAGGTGCTTATTTTAAATAATAAATAAGTTTCACTTCAGCAAATGAGCCTCCCATCGTGGAGGCTTTTTACTGTCTTAAATAAATATAATAATGATAATAATTATCAGTATTAATTGAATTATCAGTCAAGATTGTTACAATGCGCAACGAAATACACAGAATTTCTCCTTAATTAAATTGGGATAACCTGATGAATAAAACTCTGAACCAGTCAGCATTATCTTTTGCGGTCCTTGCCGTGATGAGCAGCCTTGCTCAAGCAAATCCAGACAATAGCACTGCAGATGCGACCCAGTTAAATACCATTGTGGTAACCGCTACCGGCTATGAACAGGACCTGTCCAAGGCGCCGGCGTCCATTACCGTGATTGATCGGGAAGAGCTGGAAAAGCGTGAATATAATGATATTACAGATGTACTTAGACATACTCCCGGCGTGGTGGTGTCCGGTTCTGGCTCGGCACAAACCATCAGCATTCGCGGTATGAGCTCGAATTACACCTTGTTTCTGGTCGATGGCAAACGTCAATACGGCCGTGATGTCAATCCAAATGGCGATGATGCCGGTTTTGAGAAAAATATTTTGCCGCCGGTCTCCGCGATTGAGCGAATTGAAATTATTCGTGGGCCGGCCTCAACACTGTATGGAACAGATGCGATGGGCGGGGTGGTGAATATTATTACCAAGAAAGTCAGTGACCGCTGGTCGGGCAGTGTCGAATTGGGCAGTGGCATTCAGGATCAGGGCAATGCCGGTGATATTCAAAATGGCTCGGTCTATCTGGCGGGTCCATTACTAGAGAACAAGCTTGGTTTACAGCTGTCGCTGAATAAGCAAAAACGTGAAGAAGATGCCTATGTTGGCGGTTTTCGCGGGACTGAACGGGAAAGCCTGAATAGCCGCTTGAGTTATATACTCAATGACAATCATGATCTGCAACTGGAAGCCAATTTTGTCCAGCAGGAATCGGAAACCACGGTGGGTAAAACGGTTGCACCGGCCAACAATGCCGCCGATTCCAGTTCACGTAATTATCGTCATGTTTATGCCTTAACCCATCATGGCCGTTATAGCGATCAGCTTGATAGTACCACCTATCTGCAGTATGAAAATTCTAAAAACCCCGATCGTGGTAATACCCAGTTGGGCACCAAAGGCATTGAACTGGATACCTGGACCTTTAATAACCAGTGGAACTGGTTGCTGGGCAATCATACACTGTCTTTTGGTGCGCATTATAAAGATGAGAAACTCACCGATAAGGCCACCAACCGTAATCCGAATGCGCCGGAGTTTAGTGAATTAACCCGCTGGTCGGCCGCGGCTTTTCTGGAAGATACCTGGCATTTGAGTGACCGTTTCGATTTAACCGCCGGGCTGCGCTATGACCATGACGAAAACTACAGTGGTCATGTTTCGCCGCGCTTATATGGCGTGTATAGCCTGAATGACCAATGGACCGTGAAAGGTGGGGTGTCAACCGGTTATAAACAGCCGGATATTCGTGCTGCCACGGAAGGCTTTTATAGCGTCACCGGCGGTGGTGGTTCACCGTTAGCCACCGGACGCGGCATTATTCGCGCCAATCCGGACCTAGACCCGGAATCGAGTCTGTCTTCAGAGCTGGGCGTGAACTGGCAAAATGACAGGGTCAAGGCGTCCTTAACCGCTTATGTCACTCAGTATAAAGACCGGATTACCGAAGTGCGTGCCTGCGAAACCGATACCGATGGCAGCTCGACCAACCGGGATAACTGGCAGGAGTGGAAATGTTTTGAAGGCGATACACCGTTTTATTTCATCAGTGAACGGATTAATGTCGATGAAGCCGAGTTAAAAGGTGTGGAAGCGACTCTGGAAGCCAGCCTGAGTGATTACACCACGCTCATGGCCAACTATACCTTTACCGATTCCGAATTTAAGACAGGTGAGTTCAAAGGCCAGCCTGTAAACCAGATGCCGGAGCATATGCTGAATATTACGGTCGATCATGAAATTAATGATGCCTTGAATATCTGGTCACGCCTGCATTATCGTTCAGAAACATCTGCCTATTTAAGCCGGACTTCTGTTGCCCAGCCAAATCCGGGTTATGAGTTTTTAGATGTGGGTCTGAACTATAAATTTACCCCAAATATCAGTGGTAAATTTGGCGTGTATAACCTGCTGGATGAAAAAGCTGAAGACCGTGATGGTGATCAGCTTCTAGATGGCCGCCGTTATGGCATTAACCTGATGGCCAAGTTCTAATCATCAACTGCTAAACATCTACGTTTCAATGATCAAGCAAGAAAAAGCCGCAATTGCGGCTTTTTTTGAGGCTTAGGTACGGGTGTCCAGAATTTTCTGTGCCGGCTCGGAATAATAAAACTTTTCTAGATAGAGCCGCGCACGTTCCCGTAAATACTGCTGCGACAGCATCTGCTGAATCACGGGGTTTAACAGCTGCTGTAATTCTTGCTGAATCAGGGCTTCATCAATATTCAGATCACGCAATAACAGGTCAAAAGTGCGTTCCTGATTACGGACATACCAGGCGTGTACCCCATCATGTAGCTGCTGTTTTAAATAATCACTCTGGCGCATAAAGTCCCAGATTTCATGACCCAGCGCCACAGTCTGTGGCAGATCCTGTACTTCAATATAGTTTTTTAAGACCGACAAAGGCAGGTCTTTAATCTTGTGCCAGATATTGGCCTGCAGATGATAGAGCTTGTCATCATCAAAATGCTGGTTCAGGACCGATTCACTCATCTGGCTAAGCTTTAAGATATTCTTTTGCAAATAGGCGCTGACTGCACTGTCTAAACTGGAATCGGTCACTGTTTCCAGTACCGATTTACCCATTTTCATAAAACGCGATACACCAGGCACGCTTTTGGCAATCAGTGAATTGTCCAGATAATCCTGAATCGAGTGCTGGATTAACTGGCTAATCATTGCAGAAAAGGCCGGATTGCTGACCACGGTTTTAATCAGACGCTGACGATGACCACTTTTGCTGGCCACATACTGGGCAATTTTATCAATGGTCAGTACCGGAATGACATCGGCAATTTTGGCGCTGTCATTCACCGGATGCACTAGGGCAAAGCGGATGTGTTCTGCAATCTGTTCAATCAGAAAGGCGCTGGCCGGCGTGTCTAGAATCTGTTTTTGCAGCAGGTCATTCAGCTGTTCGCAGCTCCAGAGATCTTTCAGATGCTGCTTGCGGAACCAGTGATAAAAATGCAGAAATTCCTGCTGTACGGTTTCAGGCTGAGAAAACTCATGTGCTAAAAAGTCAAGATGAGCTTCAATCAACTGCTCAAGCATCGGGTTTTGCTGCATACAATCTCTGGAACTTAATTTAAAGGAATCAGTTTATCAGCTAGCGGGTTTTTTAGGTTCTGTGTTTTGGCCAGGAAGGGTAAATAATGTTGTACCACCTGCTGTTCGGCTTCCAGCATTGGCACATGACCGACATTATTTAAAATGACCGGGGTTTCCGCGCGTTTAAACAGACCCTGTAATTCTTTGGCGACTTCAACATTAATAATTTTATCGTGCTTGCCCCAGAGAATCAGGGTCGGTGCTTCAATATTGCGGGTGAGGCGGGCAAAGCTGTCCGGGGTGTAAATCCGGTTTAGGGTCACCATCTGATCAATAAATTTTAAGGATTGACTGGCCCGTGAAATTAACAGTTTTTCTTGAGCAGATTTAAACTGCTCTGGTACTTTCGGCGGGTTTTGCATCAGCTGATGCGCAATATGGTCTAAATCACCCGGCGCGGTGACCACCAGATTTTTCAGTAACAGCGGGTCTTTGGTATAAGGCGTATTGGAGTGTTTGTAAATACCGGCACTGTTCAGCAGGAACAGGCTTTGGGTATCAAACGGATATTGGGCCGCATAGACCGTTGCCACAGAGCCACCCAGAGAATGCCCGGCAATATTCAGCTTGTCGGCAATATTCAAGGTTTCTACCAGCTGACGCAATTGCGCGCTCATGCTCGGTACAGACAGGTCAAAATTGCCCGAACTCTGGGTTTCACCGGTATTGGGTAAATCGGGGATAATCACATGATAGGACGGGGTGAGAAATTTGGCCACCCGGTTCCAGTTGTCGCGGTGTCCGGCAAAGCCATGTAACAGCAAAATGGTTGGCCGATTAACATCGCCGCCTTCATTATAGCGCCAGGTAATATTGCCAATTTTCAAGCTTTTCGAGACCAGACCCGCCGCCTGGCGTTCAGTCTGATAATAATGCTGCACCACCTGCTGTTCAGGCGAGAGTTTGGCGGCAGAGCTGAGCAGAGGCGCAGACAGTGCCAGTGCCAGGACTGCCAGTCGTGGCCAAGACAAAAATCGCGAAGAATCCTGCTTCATTGACGATATCCCCAAGAATATTTTTTAAATAGGCGTCGGCTTGGCTTGTTTGAATTGTGTAAATTTTCGCCTTAAGTCGAATTGAAAATGCTGTTTCTGGTTATTGTAAGGGCTTTGCAGAAAATGTCACCTAGCTGTTTTTTGACCGGGTTGGTGTGCTGCTTTTGAAGTGTGATGTAAATCGCAATTACTTTAGGAAAATTTGAAAAAATTTATCTTATAAAAATTGATCAGCTATTTTTTTTGCAAGTGACTTTGCCCCGGCAGAGGATTAAAATGCTGAAAATTCAAAAACTGGTGGTAACAAGAATGCTCACAGCTCAAGAGGCTTTAGAACGTCTTAAACAAGGAAACCAACGTTTTGTTTCGGGCAATACCAATCATCCGAAACAACTAACCCACCATCAACGTGCAGAGATGGCCGAAGACCAGAATCCTTTTGCGATTGTGCTCGGTTGTTCTGATTCACGTGTACCTGCAGAAATGGTTTTTGATCAGGGACTCGGCGATCTGTTTGTGATTCGTGTGGCAGGGAATATTGTTGCGCCATCTCAGGTCGGCAGTGTTGAATTTGCGGCAGAGCGTTATGACTGCGCCGTGGTTGTGGTTTTGGGCCATAGTCACTGTGGCGCGATTCAGGCCACCATTGATACCTTGATGTGCCCGGACTGTCCACCATCTGCCAATCTGATGTCAATTGTGAACCGTGTTCGCCCGTCCGTAGAAACGCTGATGCAGACTGAACTGAAAAATGATTTGGCCAAGCTGTCGAAACATGCGGTTCGTTCCAATGTGTTTGCCTCAGTCAATCAGCTACGTCATGGTTCAGCAGTGTTAGAAAACCTGATTGAACAGGGGCAGCTGAAAGTCGTAGGTGCAGAATATTCATTAGAAACCGGTGAAGTAACTTTCTTTGATTTTTAATTGATTCTAAAAATAATCAAAAAGCGGGCATTGATGTCCCGCTTTTTTTATCGCTGAAATCCGGATCTTGAAAACCATCTCAGCGTTGAATCGGCTTTATTTTAATGCTGCCTGAATCAAGGGATAGGCATTTTTCAGCAAAATGGGCTGGGCTGCAGCCGTCGGATGGATCAGATCTTTTTGCATCAGGGTATTTTTACCGGCGACACCGTCTAGGAAGAAGGGCAGTAATTTGACCTGATAACGCTGGCTCACCACTTTGTAGTTATTTTCAAACGCCTTGCTGTAGGCGCTGCCATAATTGGGTGGCATTTTCATGCCAAATACAATCACCTTGGCTTTGGCCTGTTGACTGTGCTGAATCAGCCGCGCCAGATTATTTTGAATCAGCTGCGGTGGTTGACCACGCAAGCCATCATTACCGCCCAGTTCAATTACCACCACATGCGGCTTATGCGTTTGCAGTAATTTGGGCAAACGTGCCAGCGCGCCGCTGGTGGTTTCGCCACTCACACTTGCATTGACCACTTTATGCTGTTTCGGATACTGTTGTTCTAAACGTTTTTGTAACAGATGGACCCAGCCTTGTTGTGGTTGCAAACCGTAACCGGCACTTAAGCTGTCACCCAGAATCATGATGGTTTTGGCAGACACCAGCATGGGCATGAAGGCAAGCCCCGCCACAGCGAAATAAGCAAAACAACTCATTTTGAAATTGCGAATGTGCATTTAAGGATACTATGACTCAATTCACTACAGATACCTCCATCATGCCACAAAGCATTATTTCTGCCCAACAATTGACACAAAAGATACAACTTGCACAAAAAACACTGACGATTTTTGAAAATTTAAATCTGGAGATCCGGGCGGGGGAACAGGTGGCAATTACCGGCCGTTCCGGTTCAGGCAAATCGACCTTATTGGGGATTCTGGCGACCTTGGATCAGGCCAGTGCCGGGCAGTTAACGGTCTGTGGTGAATCAATTCAGGAGCTGAATGAAGAACAGCGTGCGCTGGTGCGGCTGAAATATATTGGTTTCGTATTCCAGTCGTTCCAGTTATTGCCGCATTTAACCGCACTGGAAAATGTCATGCTGCCGCTACGCTTGCAACCGAATTTTAAATTTGCCGAGGCCGAACACAAGGCGCGTAATCTACTGAAAAAAGTCGGACTGGAACGGCAGGCAGAGCAGACCCCGAAAGTCCTGTCGGGTGGTGAGCAACAACGGGTGGCGATTGCCCGGGCTTTAATCAGTGAGCCTAAAATCATTTTTGCTGATGAACCGACCGGGAATTTAGATGGTGAAACCGCCAAAGAAATTGAACAGCTGTTATTTCAACTGAACCGTGAACTGGGCACTACCCTGGTACTGGTGACGCATGACCCGAAACTGGCGCAGCAATGTCAGCGCCATTTTGAACTCAGTCAGGGACAATTGCTGGAACACCCGGCAGGAGGATGAGATGAACCCGCTATTTCGTCCTTTACTGACCCAGAGTTTTAAAAGTACCGGTGTTTATCTGTTACTGATTGCACTAATTCTGGCAATTAGTGCCACAACCGCGCTGAAATTCAGCAATGAGCAGATTCAAAATGCGGTGGCTTTGCAGGCGGCAGAAATGCTGGCCGGTGATCTGGTGCTGTCCGACAATAAACCGATTGCACCGCGCTGGGAAGCGGCAGCCGATGAATTGGCGCTAAAGCAGTCGCATGTTACGGTATTTAGCTCGATGGCACACACCGGCGATGAATTTGTGATGGTGAATGTCAAAGCCATTGATCAGGCCTTTCCGTTACGCGGAGAGCTGCGGGTTGCGCCGCAGCCTGCTGCTGCCATTCAACCGGGCGAGGTCTGGGTCAGCCAGCGCGCGATGGAGCTGCTAAAAATTCAGGTGGGCGATACCTTAAATATTGCCGATGGCGCCTTTCAGGTCACGGCCAGCATCGAGCATGATTCCAATCAGGAACTGGGTTTTAGCGGTTTTTCACCGACGGTGATCATTGCCCAGCAAGATGTGGCGCGTACCAATGCCATTCAGGTCGGCAGCCGGATTAACTATCGTTTGCTGATGGCCGGCACACCCCAGCATACCCGCCAGTTCGAGCAGGATTTTAAACAGTATCAGGAGAGCTTGCCCAAGACCCAGGAAATTGACGGGCAGAATATGAGTGAGCCGGATGGGCTGCGCCTGCGCAATGCCAGTGAAGGCAATACCCGCTTGATGCGTCCAATTGCCAATCTGGATACCTTTTTACAGCTGGCCAATATTCTCACCATTTTACTGTGTGGCATTGCCATTGCCCTAACCAGCCAGCGTTATGTGCAGCAGAATCAGGATCATATTGCTTTAATGCGTTGCATTGGCGCGACCAAGAAACAGATTCTGGGCGCTTATCTGACCTTGTTGGCGGTGGTGCTGTTACTGGCGATGCTGCTCGGTAGTGCGGTCGGCATTACGCTAGGCTATGGGCTGTTGCAATTGATGTTACAGCTGATTCCGCATTTGCAATTGCAGTTTTCGGCTGTCGAGATGCTGCTGGGGCCACTCCCGATTGCCATGCTGACCAGTGCCGTGGTACTGCTGGGCTTTATTCTGCCAAGTCTGTGGCAGCTGCTCAATACCCCACCAATCCGGGTGATTCGCCAGCAGGAAAAATCAGTCCAGTCGATGCTATGGATGCTGCTGACCGGCACACTCAGCCTGATGCTGTTTAGTGTGGTGCTGACTGAAAATATCGTACTAACGCTATGGGTCATGGGCGCCATCATCCTGCTGTGCAGCGTACTCTATGCCGTAGTCTGGAGCTTCCTGAAACTGATCCGCAATTTAAAAAGCGGCATCTCGGCCTATGTACGCACGCCGTATCAGACTGCGTTTCAGATTACCGCGCTGGCGCTGGGCCTTAGCCTGATTACCGTGCTGGCAGTATTACGTACCGATCTGCTGGATCGCTGGCAGCAGCAATTGCCGGAAGGTACGCCAAACCAGTTTGTCTATGGTTTACCACCGTTTGATATGCCAGAGTTTCAGGCGCAACTTGAACAGCAGGGCTGGCACAGTACGCCGCTGTACCCAAATGTGCGCGGGCGGCTGGTGGCCAAAAACGATCAGCCCTTTGCAGAAGCGCTAATCCAGCACAATAATTCGCTCCGACGTGAACTGAACCTGACCCAGGCCGAACGCTTTCCGGCCGATAACCTAATTGTGGCCGGACAGGAACAGTTTAGTCAGGTCGGGCAGGTTTCGGTTGAAGCCAATACTGCGCAAGAACTGGGCATTGAGATTGGCGATACGCTGACCTTTAGTTTGCCAGAAGGCTTGTTGCAGGCCAAAGTCATTAATCTGCGCAGCGTGGAATGGGAAAGCTTTAGTCCGAATTTCTTCTTTATTTTTTCACCGCAAACCATGGATGAAAATGCCGGCAGCTATCTGGGCAGTTTCTATGTGCCGGAGCAGGACCGGCCGGCACTGGTGCAGCTGATCCAGCAGTTTTCCAATACCGTATTTATTGATGTCAGTCTGATTCTGGAAGAGATTAAACGGATTGTGAATGTGTTGGTACAGATTATTACCATTCTGGCAGTGTTGGTGGCCGTGTCCGGGATTCTGGTGCTGATTGCCTGTTTAAACCTGCTGATGGATGAGCGGAAACGTGAAGTGGCCTTGCTGCGTTCTTTTGGTAGTTCCAAGCAGAAACTAAAACGGATGATGAGTCTGGAAATTGGCCTGATTGGCGGAATTGCCGGAGTGGTGGCCTGTCTGTTTGCCGAGGTGATTAGTGCGATTGCCAGTTACCGGATGGAACTGGCAATTCAGCCACACTGGGAAATCTGGCTAATCTTGCCGGTTGTAATGACTTTATTGTGTGCTTTAATTGGGCGTTATCGGCTTAGTTATTTATCGGATATTCCGCCTTTGCAAAGTCTGCGAGAGATGAATCAATAAGTTTCATCTCTGCATTAAAATGGTGGGGTATGCGTTACAGCTGCAATTGCTGGCGCATCATCTGTAGAATTTTCTGCCACAGCGGGGCAAGCATCTGTACCTGTTGCAGACAGTACTGATAAAACAGCCAGCTGATGATGGCGGCGCCGGTCAGCGCCAGCAGTGAAAACAGCGCTGACTTGTGCAGCTTCTGGCCGATGTACCAAAGTGCTGCCAAGGCTGCACCCATCACCATGCCGCCAATATGTGCGGCATTGTTAATTCCGCTAATCATAAAGCCCATAAACAGGTTCAGGCCCATCACCAGTAACAGGGTTTTCTTATCCAGCAGAAAACGCTGTTTTGGCAGGCGTGGCAATAATGATAAAACCGTCAGGGAAGCACCCAAACCCATCACCGCACCGGATGCACCAGCGCTCACACTTGGCAGTAAATCCGGGCTGGTCAGGCCATGCACGAGAATCTGTAAGGAATCCTGAATCTGTAAATAGCCACTGAGCAGGCTGCCCATCAGTCCGGCCAGTACATACAGGCCTAAAAAATACGGCCGGCCAAAAAGCTGTTCGGCCACGCTGCCAAAAATATACAGGGCCCACATATTCAGCATCAGGTGAATCATGCCAAAATGGAAAAACATGCTGCTGAACAGACGCTGCGGCTGTTCGAGAAAGGTCAGGGGAGCATAGTCGGCGCCCCAGAGAATCGCATCTCGGGTGCTGGGCTGGCTGGCATCGACACCGGTCAGGATTTGCCAGGCAAATACACCAATATTGAGGGCAATCAACAGGGCCGTCAGCCACCATAAATGCGTTTCGGGTTTACGGTGAATCAGCGGCGGTGAATATTCAGACATGCTATTTTTATACAATGATGATTTATTTCGTTATAAGCTTAACACGAAAAATTCACGTCTCAGGAGCCCCAAGCTGACATGAAAGCTTTTATTGTCCGTACCTTATTAATTCTTGTCAGTCTGTTTTTATTGATCCAGTTGTGGATTTTCTCGAGTCTGGCCTGGTGGCGAACCCAGCCGGTACAAAGTACCATGATGATGCGCCTGGACTACTGGTCAGATACTTCCCAGCCTATCCGGCATGAATGGCGTGACTATGACCAGATCAGTGAATATCTGAAAAAAGCCGTGGTCGCTGCCGAAGATGGCAAGTTTATGCAGCATCATGGCTTTGACTGGGAAGGTATTCAGCATGCACTAGAACGTAATAAAGATCAGGGTCAGGTGGTGGCTGGCGGTTCGACCATTTCCCAGCAGCTGGCGAAAAACCTGTTTTTATTTAACCAGCGTTCGTTTTTGCGTAAAGGTCAGGAAGCCATTGCGACCTGGATGATGGAACGCATGTGGAGCAAGCAGCGGATTCTGGAAGTGTATTTAAACTCGGTAGAGTTTGGCGACAATATTTACGGTATTGAGGCGGCGACCCAGCATTATTTTGGCAAGTCTTCACGCAGCCTCAGCCGTGAAGAAGCGATTTTTCTGGCTGCGATTTTGCCGAATCCAAAATATTATCAGGACAACCGTTCCGGTCGTGGTTTGGAGCCGCGTAAACGTATGATCCGTAAATACATGCGTTACAGCGAGATTCCTTGAGTTGTAAAATTGAAAAAAAGCCCACAGCAGTGGGCTTTTTTTATGAAATTGTCACAAAATTGAAGCATACTTATGAATAGTGAATACTTGAGAAAAAGTCATAGGGTGCATATGAATACGGCAGCGAGCGCGACCCCTGCGCAAATAGACTATACCTATAATGATCGATACATCAATCGTGAGCTTTCTATCCTTGATTTCCATTTGCGCGTGCTGGAGCAGGCAGTCGATCCTTTGCATCCGTTGCTGGAACGTATGAACTTTTTACTCATCTTTTCACGTAACTTAGATGAGTTTTTTGAAATTCGTGTTGCAGGCGTCATGGAGCAGCTGGATCTGGGCAATGAAAGCCGTAGCCCGGATGGTCTGACTCCAAAACAGGTGCTGGAGCAGATTTCACAAACTGCGCATACTGCCATTGAGCGCCAATACCGTATTTTAAACCAGGAAATTCTGCCTAAACTGCGTGAAGAAGACATCTGTTTCTTGCGCCGTGGTGAACTAACGCCAGCCCAATCGGCCTGGGTGAAAAAATATTTCCAGGAACAGGTGGCACCGGTCTTAACCCCAATCAGCCTGGACCCGGCCCATCCATTCCCGCGTCTGGTCAATAAAAGCCTGAACTTTATTGTAACGCTGGAAGGGAAAGACGCTTTCGGTCGTCAGATTGACTTGGCCGTGGTGCCAGCACCGCGCTCTTTACCACGTGTGGTGCGTTTACCAGATGAACTGACCGGTGGTAAAGAACATCACGTGATGCTGTCTGCAATTATTCATGAGCATGTATCGGACCTGTTCCCGGGCATGACTGCGACTGGCTGTTATCAGTTCCGTGTCACCCGTAATGCCGATTTGGCCTTAAACGAAGATGTCGAAGATCTGGCCAAAGCGCTGAAAGGCGAGCTGAACTCCCGCCGTTTTGGCCGCGCGGTGCGTCTGGAAGTGACCCAGAACTGTCCGCAACCGATTTATGAATATCTGCTGAATGAGTTCGATCTGCATGAAGATCAGCTCTATAAAGTGGATGGCCCGGTGAATCTGGCGCGTTTATTGTCTAACTTTAAACGTCCACATTTACGTTATGACTCACATACGCCAGTGATTCCGAAAGTGTTGAAAAAATCCGAGAATATTTTTTCGGCCATGCAAAAGCAGGATATCTTGCTGCATCATCCGTTTGAATCCTTTGCCCCGGTGATTAACCTGCTGCGTGAAGCGGCGCGTGACCCGCAGGTACTGGCAATTAAACAGACCCTGTACCGTAGTGGTGCCGATTCTGAAATCGTACAAGTCTTAGCGGAAGCGGCGCGTAATGGTAAAGAAGTGACCGCGGTCATTGAGCTGCGTGCGCGTTTTGATGAAGAATCCAACATTGCTGTGGCCAACGTGCTGCAAGAAGCTGGCGCGGTGGTGGTCTATGGCATTGTCGGTTATAAAACCCATGCCAAAATGATTCTGGTGGTGCGCCGTGAAAACAACAAGCTGGTGCGTTATGTGCATTTGGGCACCGGTAACTATCATGCCGGTAACGCGCGGATTTATACCGACTACGGCTTGCTCACCACCGACAAGGAACTCTGTGAAGATGTACACCGTATTTTCCAGGAACTGACCGGCATGGGCAAAATGGCCAAGCTGAAAAAGCTGTTACATGCGCCGTTTACCCTGCATACCCAGCTGATCAACTTTATTGATGATGAAATTGCCAATGCTAAAGCCGGTAAACCAGCACAAATTATTGTGAAGGTGAATGCCTTAACTGAAATGCAGCTGATCAATAAACTGTATGAAGCTTCCCAGGCTGGCGTGCAGATTGACCTGATTATCCGTTCGATTTGCTGCCTGCGTCCGGGCTTGCCGGGGTTGTCGGAAAATATCCGGGTACGTTCCATTGTCGGCCGATTCCTGGAACATACCCGCGTGTATTACTTCAGCAATAATGGTGATGCACGTATTTACTGTTCAAGTGCTGACTGGATGGACCGTAACCTGTTTAACCGGGTTGAAGCCTGCTTCCCGATTGAAGATCCGGCACTGAAAAAACGTATTTATCAGCAAGGTCTGCAAATTTATCTGCAAGATAACCAGCAGGCGTGGCTACTGCAGGGAGATGGTACCTGGATTCGTGCGCAGGCCGCAGAAGGTGAGCCGGCTTCCAATGCACAGCGCACCCTGATCGAGATGATTCAGTAAGCGAAGCAAGCCTGACATTTAAAGAATGTCAGGCTTTTATCCGCTAAAAAAATAAGGAGCTGATGCTCCTTATTTTTATGGGTATTGAAGAACTTAGCTGTGCGAGATTTTTTGCAGAATTTGCAATAACACATCAAATTCGCTTTGCAGCGGAGTACTCTTACGCGTTACTAAGGCCAGGGTACGGGTAGGTGCCGCGTCAATCTGTTTCACCACCAGCTCTGAATTGGCCTGAATCATATTGGTATGAATGGCAATTTCAGGCAGTAAGGTAAAGCCGAGGTTGGCTGATACCATTTCCACCAGAGTTGGTAGTGAGCTGGCTTTTAAACGATGATCATTTTTACGCTCGCCAATCGGGCAGGCACTTAAGGCATGATCACGCAAGCAGTGGCCTTCTTCCAGCAGCATCAGGCGAGACAGGTCCAGATCTTCTAAAGATTTGGCCTGAGCCGAGTGTGCATCGGATTTATGGTGGACCAGTACCAGATTTTCTTTGGCAATTTCAGCAACTTTCAGACTGCGGGTATCAAACGGTAGCGCCAGTAACACCATATCCAGGTTACCGTGTTCCAGTTTTTCTACAATTTTTTCACTTTGTGCTTCATGCAGGTGTAACTGGATTTTTGGCAGTTGCTTATGCACTTCATCTAACAGCTGCGACAAAATGAACGGTGCAATGGTTGGAATTACACCTAAATGCAGGTCGCCGGTTAAGGGCTCGCTCATTTCACGGCTTAGACGCATCAAGTCCTGCGCATCAGCCAATAGAACACGCGCTCGGGCTACAACTTGTTCACCGAGAGGAGTCAAACGTACATTCTGGCGATCGCGTTCAACCAATACGCCACCCAATAAGCGCTCTAACTCCATGATTCCGCCCGACAATGTCGATTGAGTCACGAATGAACGGCGCGCCGCTTCTGTAAAATGCAACGTTTCAGACAGTGTAACGAGGTATGACAGCTGTCTTAAGGATGGTAATGCAGCCATAGTGTCCTAATGCTTATAATTTAAAGTGATGAGCAAATAATTCGCTAAGATATGGAATGAAATGCGGAGGGATATCATGCCCCATTCCTTCAATTAATTCAAATTTAGCGTCAGGTATTGCTTTCGCAACAGCCTTACCATGTGCAGGTGGAAGTAAGCGGTCACGAGAACCATGAACAACCAGCGTGGGCTGTTGGATCTGCTTGTCCAGACTGCGCAATGAGCCTGTACATAATATTGCTAAAAACTGCTGAAGTACACCCGCTGGATGGTAACTTCGCTGATATAATTTACGGGCGGTCTGTACCGCTTCCATTTCATTCAGATAACCTGGCGAACCAATCACTTTAAACAGTTTCAGGCTGTGGTTAATAATGCCTTCTTCATCATTGGATGCCGGCTTGCCCACTAGGCTGAACAGCTGTTTCGGGAAAGGAGGCGGTAGGAAAGGCTGGTTGTTGCTGGTAAACAATAGTGCCAGTTTTCTGACCTTGTCCGGATAGCGGGCCGCCAGAATCTGTGCAATCATGCCGCCCATTGAAGCGCCAATCACATCAACCTGTTCCAGCTCCAGTTTATCAATCAGCAGGGCCACATCATCGGCCATATCATACAGGTTATAAGGCGCCCCCTGATTTTCTAAACCCAAGGCAAAACGGCCCATCAGTTTTAGGGTATTCAGGCGCTCGCCCTGATGGCGTACTTTAGAGGACAGGCCAATATCGCGGTTATCAAAACGGATGACCCGAAAGCCTTGGTCAATGAGTGACTTGCAGAAAAAGTCTGGCCAATACAGCAGCTGTGCACCCAGTCCCATGACCAGTAAAATGGTCGGATTGCCAATTTCGCCGCCCATTTCGACATGCAATTCAATGCCATTGCCCAAGTCGACTTTGGTTTCGTGCATAAAACTGCTGTAAGGTGAAACATTTAACCGCAAACTATTCATTCTTATATTCCTTTCTTCAAGGTGAGCGCGCACCCCTGATGGATTAAAGCGCTAAACTGCCGCTGGAATCAAGTCAGGAACAAGTTTACTTAAAGCCAGGCGCTGTTTGCCGGCTGTTGGCCCGAGCAGCACAAAGCCGCGTAAGGTGGCAGAGCTGTCAAAGGCTTTGGCAATCATGCCATCGTCCAGTTCTTCATTTTGCCAGGTCACTTCCACATCTACCGGGGCCGGTAACACGGTTAATGGTGCCGCCGGGGTTTTCACTGCAACCGGCATAGCCGGGTAGTGCACTTGTGTGGTTTCACCATTTAAGGTTTTGGCCAGGGCACGTGCCTGCTGCATGATTGGCATGACATACGGCAATAAAGTCCCGTTGACTTCAGCGCAGTCGCCCACTGCATAAATATCAGCCAGGTTGGTTTCTAGTAAGCCATTGGTGAGCACGCCGCGACTGGTATGAATGCCAGCTTCTTTGGCTAAAGTAATATTCGGCTGTAAACCGACGGCGGACAGTACCACATCAGCGCTCAGGCTACGGCCATCGGCCAGTGTCACCAGATAATCACCCTTATCCAGTTTCGATACTTTATCGACCGTGGTGCCCAAGACAAAATGAATCCCAGTTTCTTCCAGGTTCTGTTTAAATGCAGTGGCAATAAATTCAGGCAATAAACGGCCCAGCGGTTGAGGTGCCAGATCAATCACCGTGACTTGATGCTCGGTATTTTGCAGGTCATTGGCAAATTCACAGCCAATCAGGCCCGCGCCTAAAATCACCACACGTTTATCCTGACGCGCTGCCAGCTGTTCGCGGAAGGCTTTATAGTCATTTAAATTATTGACCACGTGAATATCATCACTGCCATCACCTGAAATGGCCAGACGAATCGGGTTGGCACCGACTGCCAGGACCAGTTTGGCATAGGCTTGCTGGCTTTCGACGCTATCTTTCTCTAAAGTCAGCAGATGCTGCTCGGCATCAATGGCTTTGACCCAGGTATGCACTTCAATACGCATATTCAGCTGCGAGCCCATTTTCGCGGCATCCCCCAGCGCAATCTGTTCGGGTGCTTTTTTGCCGGCCAGAGCATTGGAGAGGGTGGGTTTTGCATAGTTGATTGCATCATCTGCGCAAATCATGACCAGTTCCTGTTCAGGGTTCAGTTTGCGAAATTCACGGGCGACTGTATAGCCAGCCATACCAGAACCAATGATGACAATCGGATGCATTATTTTCTCCATAAAAGGTTGAGCATAAGTTTCAAGACATAAAAAAAGACCATGCAGTTATGGTCTTCGAGGCGTACTTAGATTTCGACCATTTCAAAATCGACTTTAGATACGCCACAGTCCGGGCAGGTCCAGTCATCTGGAATATCTTCCCATTTGGTGCCCGCGACGATGCCATCTTGCGGCCAGCCTTCTGCCTCGTCATAAATCCATCCACAAACGATGCATTGATACTTTTTCATTTGACTCTCCAAAAGCCGATCTTCAATAAACCTGACCGGCAAAAAATTCCCTAACCAGCATGACTCAGTTGATATGATTTTAACACTTCATATTCGCTTAAATTTTTACGCAGTTATGAGGTTAAAGTAAAGTAAATATCGGAGTCTAATGCTTCATTTCTAAAGCTGAATGGCTAAGAAGGACAAAATTTATCTTTAAAATCTCAAACATTGCATAGTGTCGGACAATATGCACACTAAAAACCAGCGCAAATCTTTTCAAAATATATGAGAGATCACCTAAATTTCGACTAAAGTCGGACAGCTATTTTTGCTTAAATAGGCTATTCTATAATTAGGATAATCTATATTGGTTATTTAGTATAAAAATACCAATAATAAAAACAATGATTTACTAATTTTAATCGGGTTTTATTTAAACCTGAAGGGCGGACTTTGGCTGGTCTTCGCGGTCAAGACGCTGTAAAATTCACCTATTCTTTTTAATCTCTCTACGATCTCCTTATGAGCAAGCTGTCTACAACGTTGTGGTCTCACATTCGTACTGTCCAAAACTTTCCTAAAGCCGGTATTTGTTTTTATGACTTGACCCCTTTATTCATGAAAAATATTGGTCCGTTGACAGATGCTTTAATTGAAAGTATTCCTGCAGAAAAACTGGCTGAAGTAGATAGCTTTATTGCGGTAGAAGCACGTGGTTTTGTGCTGGCCAGCCTGTTGGCACAGCGTACTGGCAAGGGCTTATTGCTGGTGCGTAAAGCCGGTAAATTACCACCACCGGTAGTGGGTGTGGGTTATAGCCTGGAATACGGTCTGGACCGTCTGGAAATGGCGGCGGATGTCACCGGTCAGAAAGTTATTATTGTGGATGATGTATTAGCGACTGGCGGTACCTTAAAAGCAGTGAAACAACTGGCGGAAAAATGTCAGCATGAAATTCTGGGTGCGAGCATTTTCCTGGATTTACCAGATTTACACGCAGATTTGGGTCTGAACATCTGGTCGGTACTGGATGAACGCTCTAAGCCGATGGAAGCAGTTGCTTAAGTCTGAGCACTACCCTGTGAAACATAGAAAGCCTTGCCGAGTGCAAGGCTTTTTTATTTGTGCAGTGATTGCTGTTCCAGTTGCCAGATTAAAGGATTGATATTTTCCGGACACACCAGTCGATGATGACCGCCTTTAAAAGCATGAATTGGCATGTAATTTTCCAGCTGGGTTTGTACCCAGTGCATGTCCAGCTGTTCATCGCCGAGTTCCAGATAGGCCAGCTGCGGAATATCATGGTCCAGTTCCTGTTCGGAAATCTGCGGATAGTCCGGTCGAAAGTCGGGCTGTAAACTCGGATTGGCAATGACACAGGGAATACCATGCAGCGCCGACATCTTTAAGGCCCAATAGCCGCCGAGGCTATGTCCGACAATAATTTCAGGCTGGATTTTAACAATAATATCGTTATAGAAACTGGCCACCGTCTGGTAGTTCAGATTGCGATAATCCACGGTAATACAGTATTTTTTATCTGCGCAGATGGCATGAAACTTACTCGATTCACGTGAGGAATCCAGCCCATGCAGAAATAGGATTTTCGAGGTGCATCTATTCATTGTTTTCATTCACACTCAAGCATCTATTGAATAGTTGAAAAGTTCCCTTTTCAATTAATTTCTCCTGCTTATTGTAAGAGTGGTGGCGCAAGAAAGAAGTTAGCTATTGGTCTAACAGTTCAGCAAAAGGCGAGGTGCTGTTTAGCAGAGGTTTAGAAAATGAAAAAAATGGCTTAGGATTCAGCAGAGCATACGAAAAGCCAAATAAATCTGCTATGCTATTGCACTTCATTTTTTAGTAATTTTCGAGGCAGAGATGACGCAACCAAACGCTCAGTCGACTTCTGAACCCACTATTTCCGAAAACGATTTAATTGCACAGCGTCATGCCAAGTTAAAGCAAATCCAAGAAAAGGCTCAGGAAAGCAACAGCAGCCCATGGCCGAACACCTTCAAGCGTGAACATTACGCGCAAGATTTACAAGAACAGTTTGCCGACAAATCTAAAGAAGAAATTGAAGGCGGCGATAAGGTGTATGTGTCGGTGGCTGGCCGTGTCATGCTCAACCGTGGTTCGTTTATCGTAATTCAGGACATGACCGGTCGTATCCAGCTGTATGTGGCCCGTAAAGAACTTAGCCCTGAAACCTTGGAAACCATTAAAGGTTTGGACCTGGGCGATATTATTGCTGTTAAAGGTTATATCGGCCGTTCAGGCAAAGGCGATTTATATGTGCATATCGAGCACTTTGAATTGCTGACCAAATCGCTGCGTCCATTACCAGACAAGTTCCATGGCCTGACCGATACTGAAGTGAAGTATCGTAAGCGTTATCTGGACCTGATTGTAAACGAAGAAACCCGTAAGACTTTTGAAATTCGTGCCAAAGTGGTATCGGGCATCCGTGCGTTTTTAACTGAAAAACGTTTCATGGAAGTTGAAACCCCAATGATGCACGTGATTCCAGGTGGTGCATCGGCGCGTCCATTTGAAACCCATCACAATGCGCTGGATATGCCATTGTTCCTGCGTATTGCGCCAGAACTTTATTTAAAACGTCTGGTGGTGGGCGGATTTGAACGCGTGTTCGAAATTAACCGTAACTTCCGTAACGAAGGTGTATCGACCCGTCATAACCCGGAATTCACCATGATTGAATTCTATCAGGCTTATGCAGACTACAAAGATTTGATGGAATTGACCGAGCAGATGCTGGAGAAACTGGCCATCGACATCTTGGGTTCGACCGATGTGCCGTATGGCGATGAAGTGTATAGCTTCAAAGGTCCGTTCAAGAAAATCTCGATGTTTGATGCGATTCTTGAGCACAACCCGCAATTCACGCCTGAAAACGTCAATGACCGTGAATTTCTGGCCAACTTCGTACAAAACGAACTGAAAGAGCAGGTAAAACCGGGCTTTGGTTTAGGCAAGCTGCAAACCATCGTGTTTGAAGAAACGGTTGAAACTCAACTGCGTCAGCCAACCTTCATTACTGAATACCCCGCAGAAACCTCACCGCTGGCTCGCCGTAATGATGAGAACCCGCACATCACTGACCGTTTTGAATTCTTCATTGGTGGTCGTGAGCTGGCAAACGGCTTCTCAGAGTTAAATGATCCAATTGATCAGGCGGAGCGTTTCCAGGCACAGGTGGCTGAGAAAGATGCTGGTGATGATGAAGCGATGCACTACGATGCAGACTTCGTTGAAGCACTGGAATATGGCTTGCCACCTACAGCAGGTGAAGGGATCGGGATTGACCGTCTGGTGATGTTATTCGCCAATGCACCAAGTATCCGTGATGTGATTTTGTTCCCGCATATGCGTCACAAGAACTAAAATCTGCTACATCAAATAACCCGCGAATCTCGCGGGTTATTTTTTTGTTTGAGTATCATCAAGCTATACGTAAAGCACAGATCAGAAGAATCGCTTAGATTAAACTGGTCTGAATACGCACTTTCATGTTCAGGCTTTGCTGCACAATAAAGGATTTCATCCACTGCACCTGTTCACCCATTGGATTGGTTTTGACTGCGGTGTCGAGGAAGGCCAGTTCCGGGCGCTGGAACAGTTGCTGTTCAATGGCCTGTTCCAGCTGGCTTGAGGTGGAGGCCAGTGGCATGCTGACCAGATAAAAGGCCTTTGGATAATTATAAAAGGCATACATCAGGTTAAAGGCTTTCTGGTCACCTTTTAAATTGCCGGCACCAATTTCATAACCGCGATCCTGATTACTGTGGGTCAGACCAATCAAAAACTCGATATTATGGTCCGAAAGTCGTAGACCAAATTGCAGCCCGATCTGATCGGCACTGAACTCGTGCTGGACAAAGGTATTTAGTGCAGAACCATCTTCATCAAACGCTTCCTGCAACACCAGCATGTGCTGCTGATGCTGATACAGAAAGCCGGCAAGCTGCGCCTGTTCCAGCTGGGCTTTTAAGGTGGCTAAATCGTAATGACTATAAGGCATGGGAGCAATCAGAAAAAATTAAAATTTGTTTTATTTTAGGTGTTTCACTTGGAAAATGAAGCGATCTATTAGAGCTTTTAACAATAACTCAATAGATAGAAGTGAGCATAAAAACGGCGACTGGAAAATAGTGATCAGGCTAAAAATAAGCGATGCTGTGCAGGGTATGAGTAAACTTTGATAGCAATATCAGTAATCCTGTATATGACGTTTTTGCATATTAATATAATAAAACAAGCAATAGTACAGATAACTAAATCTCTATAATGAATATAAATTTTATAAAGTGTAATAAGTACACGTTGATTTAAGCTGGTGTTGTCCATGTCATTAAATGAGGAAAGACTTACTCATCTGAAACAGCTTGAAGCTGAGAGTATTCATATCATCCGTGAAGTTGCTGCCGAGTTTGAAAATCCGGTTATGCTGTACTCGATTGGTAAAGATTCTGCGGTGATGCTGCATCTTGCCTTGAAAGCCTTCTATCCTGCAAAACTTCCATTCCCTCTGTTACATGTCGATACAGGCTGGAAATTCAAAGATATGATTGAATTCCGCGACAACATGGCCAAGAAACATGGTTTTGATCTGATTGTGCATCAGAACCAGGAAGGCCGTGACGCCGGAATCAATCCATTTGATCATGGTAGCTCAAAATACACCGACATCATGAAAACCCAGGGGCTGAAACAGGCGCTTGATAAATACGGTTTTGATGCTGCATTTGGTGGTGCGCGCCGTGACGAAGAAAAATCACGTGCCAAAGAGCGTGTCTATTCTTTCCGTGATTCCAAACACCGTTGGGACCCGAAAAACCAGCGTCCAGAACTGTGGAATCTTTATAACGGTAAGGTCAACAAGGGCGAAAGTATTCGTGTGTTCCCATTGTCGAACTGGACCGAGCTGGACATCTGGCAATACATTTATCTCGAGCAGATTCCAATTGTTCCATTGTACTTTGCTGCTGAACGTCCAGTGGTAGAACGTAGTGGTACACTCATTATGGTTGATGATGAGCGTATGCGTTTACATGAAGGCGAAGTACCACAAATGAAATCGGTACGTTTCCGTACACTTGGCTGTTACCCACTGACCGGTGCAGTTGAGTCAGGCGCAGATACCTTGCCTGAAATTATTCAGGAAATGTTGCTGGCCACCAGCTCGGAACGTCAGGGTCGTATGATTGACCATGATGAAGCCGGCTCGATGGAGAAGAAGAAGCAAGAGGGCTACTTCTAATTTCTCCCGACCTCTCTTTAGACAAGAGAGGAAATTCCCTCTGGGTAAAAGGGGGATACAGGGAGATTAAACCGGTTTCTAAAGAATTTGTGGAGTTTGAGCAATGTCTCATCAATCAGAACTCATTAGCCAAGATATTTTGGCCTATTTAAAACAGCACGAAAATAAAGACTTATTGCGTTTCCTGACCTGCGGTAACGTCGATGATGGTAAATCGACCTTAATTGGTCGTCTGCTTTATGATTCAAAACTGATTTATGAAGATCAGTTGCAAGCGGTAACCCGTGACTCGAAAAAAGTCGGGACGACAGGGGATGCACCTGACCTGGCTTTACTGGTCGATGGCCTGCAGGCAGAACGTGAGCAGGGTATTACCATTGATGTGGCGTATCGCTATTTCTCGACTGAAAAGCGTAAGTTCATCATTGCCGATACCCCGGGACATGAGCAATATACCCGTAACATGGCCACTGGTGCATCAACTGCGGATCTGGCGATTATTTTAATTGATGCACGTTATGGCGTGCAGACCCAAACCCGTCGTCATACCTTTATTGCCAGCCTGCTGGGTATTAAGAACATTATTGTTGCCATCAACAAAATGGACCTGGTGGAATTCTCTGAAGCGCGCTTTAATGAAATTCAGGCGCAATATAACGAGTTCGTGAACCAGCTTGGTGACCGTAAACCGGCCAATATCATTTTCACGCCAATTTCTGCCCTGAATGGCGATAACGTGGTGAACAAGTCGGCCAATACTCCGTGGTACAGCGGCGAAACTTTGATGGAAACGCTGGAAAACGTGGAAATTAGCCGGACTTCAGGTAAAAACGAATTCCGCTTCCCGGTGCAATATGTCAACCGTCCAAACCTCGACTTCCGTGGTTTTGCTGGCACCATTGCTTCGGGCGACATCCGTGTGGGTGATGAAATTGTCGCGTTGCCATCAGGCAAACGTTCTACCGTCAAAGACATTGTAACTTTTGATGGCAATTTGGAACGTGCTTTTGCCGGTCAGGCGGTTACCCTTACCCTGAATGATGAAATTGATATTTCACGCGGTAACCTGCTGGTCAAAGCGGGCGATCAACCGGAAATTTCACGTTCTGCACGCGCAACTGTGGTGTGGATGAATGATCAGCCACTGGTCAAAGGCAAGCTGTACAACATTAAGCTGGGTACACAAACTGTTCCTGCCAAAATTGCTGAGATTAACTACCGTGTAAACGTGAATACGCTGGAAAAAACCCAGGTAGAGCAGCTGGAACTGAACGCGATTGCTGATGTTCAGATCGAGTTTGATGCGCCAATGGTATTTGACCGTTATCAGGACAGCCGTTATACCGGCTCGTTTATTTTCATTGACCGTTTAAGCAACGTGACCGTTGGTGCGGGTATGGTGGAAGCGGCGGTAGAATGGACTGCGCATGATGAACCTGTGACTGCGGAAGATCGTGCTGCCCGTTTAGGTCAAAAACCTGCTGCGGTGACTGTCACTGCACAAGCACTGGAAAATGCACAAGCGCTGGAAAGCCTGCTGATTCAGCAAGGTGTAGTTGCAATTGCAAAAGCGGGTCTGAATGCTGCTCAAGTGGCATTACTTCGTGAAACTGGTGTTGTGGTGGTCACCGATGTTGCTGAAGGCACTGACGTAAGCTATGGCACCGAAGCCGTTGAAGAACTGGCTGAGAAAATTGTGGAGCTGGTTCGTCTATAAGACTGGACTGGTTTAAAAACCCGTCTGATTGGCGGGTTTTTTTTATTGTGTAGAAGAAAATTATATTGATATGTTTTTTAAATAAGTCCAAAGTGATAAATTAAATATTAATTAAAAAATAAGTTTAAAATTTGAGCATAAAATGAAAATTGTTATATTTTTACTAGTGTCTTGTGTATTGGTATCTTGTAGTAAAACAAAACAACAAGTATTGAATGAACTTAATAGTAATGTTGAAGAACATTGTGTTCACTTTTCAGATGGTGCTTTTTGGGGGTGGTATGGTGCAATCGCTTCTATTAAAAGAGGTATAACTGAACCAAATTTAGAGTTGTATGAGTCGTTTGGGCGTAGTTTTACATCAAAAACTAAACTTGAGCAGGGTGGTTTAACCGTAGAAGAACAAGTGGAAATTAGAAAGGAAGACGATAGTAGGATTAAAGGCTTTAATTATGGATTCAGAGAAGCTATCGATTATATGGAGAAAACGAAAGACATTAATATGACATCTATAATGAGAAAATATAGTAGCTCAAATATGACAGAGGTATATAAGAGAAGTTGTATAAATACTAATCTAGAGCTTAACAGAAAGAGGGTTGATTTAGAATTTGTAAATTGAGATTTGAATTTTAATTGTCGTAATTCTGTTTCAAGAGACTGTAAATTAAATTATGTAATTGCCTGAATTTGCTATGTTTATATTCACATCGGAGTCAGGTAATATGATGAACGAACAAAAACTAAAAGACCTTGCAGTAGAATTTGCTAAAGGAATCAAAAAGCGTAAAGTGTTTCCAACATATGATTCTGTACGTAAAGTAATTTATTTGGCGATTGATACAGCATCTAAAAAGTGGAATATGCCTATTCGCGATTGGCGTTTAGCTATTAGCCGTTTTATTATTGAATTTGGTGACCGCCTAAGTGATCACCTTTAATTTATGAAAAGCAATTACACAAAATTATTTACAGGCTCAAGCACATGCACCATTTGCCCAATCATCAACTATCTCGAAGAACAACAATATACCCAAGTCCAAATCACTGAGGACGAGCGTAAGCAGTATCACATTACGCAAAAAGGGCTAGACCAACTCCAATATCAGCAATAAGCCTTAAACAGAGTGTTATGTCGCTTGAATGCACGTCATCACATCCCAAACGATGCTGAATACGTGTTGACATTAAAAATTGCTATGGAAAGCCTAAAAGGTGTGTTACGTGAGAACTTACAACGTGCACCTCTGAGCCCTGAACACATCAGCCAAATTGCCAAAGAAATACAGCAAGCCGCTGTAAACATCAAAAAGCTTGCAAAGAGCGAGGAGAAAGCAAGAACACATTTAAATTTCACCCGAAACATATGACTTGGCTGATGGCTCTTTGTCTCTCATGTATTATGAGTAGTGCAATTTCATGTTTTAACCTTCTGTTGAATAAAGGTTTGGTCGACGGATTTTTCTCTATTTGGATGTACGCTTGGTGGTTATCGTGGCTTATGGCTTTCCGTTTGATTTTAGGAGTGTTGCCATTGGTACGTAACACACTACTGAAATTTTCAGATGTGCCGAAGTAGGAGACAAGTCATCATTTCATAGCATGATGGAAGTACCTCATACATAAGTCCGATGTAGCTTCATTTCGCATGCTAACTATGTTCAAATAAGTCCAAGATATATGAAATACAGAGATTAGGGAAAGAAATCATGTCGCAAGCGACGATGCAGCAGGTCATTATTACAGAACCAGGCGGCCCGGAAAAACTGGCCTATGAAAGTGTGGCTATTCCGACACCAGCAGCCAATGAGGTGCTGGTTAAGGTTCATGCCTTTGGTTTAAACCGCCCGGATATCTTGCAGCGCCAAGGCCTCTATCCAATGCCGAAAGGGGTAACGCCTGTGCCGGGGCTGGAAGTGGCCGGTGAAGTGGTAGCGGTAGGCGAAGAGGTCAGCAAATTTAAAGTCGGCGATAAAGTTTGTGGCCTGACCAATGGCGGTGGCTATGCAGAATATTGTGTGGTTCCGGAAAGCCAGACCCTGACCATTCCTGAAGGCTTGAGTTTTGTACAAGCTGCGGCTATTCCGGAAACCTTCTTTACCGTATGGGCCAACGTGTTCCAGATGGGGCAAGCCAAGGCTGGCGAAACAGTACTGGTCCATGGGGGTAGCAGCGGTATTGGTACCACAGCGCTGATGTTATGTAATGCGCTGGGCATGAAAACCTTTGCCACTGTCGGTTCAGATGAAAAAGTACAGGCTATCTCCCATCTGACCACCGCCATTAACTACAAGACACAAGATTTTGAGCAGGTGATTAATGAACAGACTGACAATGGCGGCGTCGATGTTATTTTAGATATCGTTGGTGCACCTTATCTGGAACGTAACCTGAACCTGTTACGCCGTGATGGTCGTCTGGTTTATATCGCGTTCTTGGGCGGTGCCAAAGCCAAAGATGTGAAACTTGGCCCGATTATGATGAAGCGCCTGACCATTACCGGTTCGACCATGCGTGCGCGTAATACTGCAGAAAAAGCTGAAATTGCCCAAGGCTTGCAAGACACAGTGTGGCCATTATTGAGCAAAGGTGAATGTCTGCCGATGATTTTTAAAACCTTTAAATTTGATCAGATCCAGGAAGCGCATGCGGCCATGGATACCGGTGATCATATTGGCAAGGTTGTGGTAGAAATTATTTAATTCGGCATCTAAAAAAGACCGGCTATAGCCGGTCTTTTTTATGCTTATCTCAAGTTAGTACATTGACGTTTATTACTTAAACTGTACAAGTTTTACTAAAAATTAAAATATATGTGATGTATTTGACACAACCTGTCGAAACTGTGTTGTACATTAGCCCACATCCAAAACAGACATCATAAAAATAAACTGGATATTTCAATGAAGAGACAGAGGGCAGAATCATGAGAATTTCATCTACAGCATATACCACCACCCAGAATATACGTGCTTTAAGGCGCATTCATCGGGCCATTATCCGTCAAAAAATAGGTCTGGCAGATATCCACCGGGTGTATAGTGCCATGCTGCATTTAGAGCGTTATGTTGATCGCCTAGATCAGAATAAGCCTTAAGTCTAAGCTGAATGCAGTCTTGTGATACGTATTTTGATTTACTTTTACATTAAATGTATTTAAAGTCTTGGTCTAATTATTTATATGATTTTTATTTAATAAATTTTAATTTACGGCTATTTAATTGATAGAAAAAACAGTGCCTTAAAACAGCACCATGAGGGTATCATGAAGTGTGTTACTTCAACACATGAACGACTGGCCGAACGGCTGGTCAGTATTTTAACCAAACTCAATGTAGGGCATCAGCTGAGTATTCCGGAACTGGCCCAGGAATTTAAAGTCAGCACCCGCACCATTGAACGTGACTTTGATCGGCTGAATGCCTATCTACCTTTATTGCAGGACAAACGCAGCAAAAAATACTATCTTGATGCTTCCTATTTGGGACGGTTTAAACTTCAGGATATCCAGAACTTTGCCCAGTTGTCGGGCATTAGCGATCTTTATCCCTCGCTGGATATTTCGTTCCTGCGTGAGCTGATGGATCATCGTGCCAATCTGGTGTTTTCCGCCAAGGGCTATGATTATGAAGACAGCAGCCAATATGCCGAACATTTTAAAACCCTGACCCAGGCCATTCAGCAGCGTCAGTACATTGGCTTTATCTATAAAAACAAGTCCCGTCGGGTGCAGCCTTATCGCCTGATTCATCATCATGGTAACTGGTAACTGGTATCTGGCTGCGGTGCATTCGGATACCTTAAAAGTGTATCGCCTGAGCCTGATTGAGCAGATTGAACTCAACTATGAACTGGACCCGTTTGAGCATGATCCGGCTATTCTGCAACAGTTGGAAGATGAAGAAGGTATCTGGTTTGGTCATGAACAGCAGGAAGTGCATTTATCGGTTGCGGCAGATGCCGCGCTGTATTTTAAACAGCGCCGGCTGTTTCCAAAGCAGCAGATTCTGGAAGAAAAGCCATGTGGCAGCCTGTTGATTTCCTGCCAGATTCGCCATCATATTCAGCTTTATCCGCTGGTACGCTACTGGATTCCCTATGTCAAAATTGTAGCGCCGCTGCATTTACAAACCGAGCTGGAGCAGAGCCTTAGCCATTATCTGCATTAATTCGTATTGTGGGTATGCATTTGAGTTTTGATGACCATTAAGACTGGCCTCTTATTCCTGCCATAATTGCTACGGAATCTGTCGAGCTTTAAGTGAAATTATGCGAAAATAGCGTTTTACTTTTTGCCCAAGGCTATTTCATGATTGACCAGTCTCCTGAATCTTTAAGCGATATTGAAATTATAGACATCCTTCAGAGTATGAAGAATGATGTGCTCAATAGCGAAGCCAAAGAGATTATCCGCAAAGGCGGAAAAGTGGGACGTCAGGAAGCGCATAAACAGGCCTTGGTGGCATTACATCAATCTTTTGAAGAAAAATTTGTTGAAGCGGTGACGCTGGCATTGAGCCTGAATGAAGCCCAGGCCAAAAAAATCCGCTATAAAAAAGACCGGATTCGTATTTTAAAAGCCCGTCAGATTGATTATCTGGCCATTGATGGCGCAGAAACCGCCCAGGTGCTGGCACAAATTGCACAAGCCATTGTCCGTGAAGATGCGATTGTGACCCATGACCTGCACAATATTTTCCCGTTCTGGAAAGAAGGTTGGCCAATGGTGCAGTTCGACAGCGCCTATAAAATTCTGGAAGATGATATTGCCATTCACTATCAGGCGGTGCTGGATGAATTGCTGCGTCAGTTTTAAGTGAATTGCTGCATGAAAAAAACCTTCTAGAGTCTAGAAGGTTTTTTTATCGCTCTTGATTAGAGAAAGATAGATTATTCCTGTTCCGGCGGTTGGTTATTTTCCAGTAAACGTGTCACCAACAGCTGGTCAATTTTAAAATGATCGACATCGACAACTTCAAATTTATAACCGCCATATAACACGGTATCGGCTGGACGCGGAATCTTGCGCAGTTGATACATCATAAAACCGGCCAGAGTTTCATAGTTTTCTTCATCGGGCATCTCTTCAATTTCAAGCGCATGTTTCATGTCTTCAATTGGAGTACTGCCATCAATCAGCCATGAATTATTATCACGTTTAATAATCTGCTGTTCTTCTTCAATAGGGGTTACCCAGTCGCCCATTACGGTAATCATAATATCGGACAGGGTAATGACGCCGACCACCAGTGCATATTCATTAATCACCACCGCAAATTTTTCTTTGGTCGAGCGGAAGCGGTCCAGCACTTCAGACAGAGTCAGGGTATCGGGGATGGTGAGTACATTACGAATGGTTGATTCATTCAGCTGGTTAATTTTCTGGTTATTCAGAATCCGCACCAGAATGTCTTTGGCATCGACATAGCCAATCACCTGATCAATATTTTCATTACAGACCAGAAATTTGGAATAGGGAAATTCGGCCAGTTTCTGGCGAATGCTGTCTTCGGCTTCATTTAGGGTAAAGTACACCACATTTTCACGCGTGGTCATGCTGGATGGGACATTACGTTCTTCCAGTTCAAACACGTTTTCAATAAAGTGATGTTCCTGTTTTTGCAACACACCCGCTTGGGCGCCGGCATCCATCACTGCGGAAATATCATCAAAGGTAATATTGTCATCGCGGATGGTATTGACCTTAAATAGCCGGAACAGCATATTGGCGATGGCATTAATAAACCAGGCCAGTGGTTTGCAGACGGTAATAAACACCTGCACCGGATTGATCACGGAAATGGAAATTTTCTCTGGTGCAATCATGGCCAGGCGTTTCGGCATCAGGTCGGCAAACAGAATAAATAAAGAGGTGACCAAGGTAAAAGACAGCGCAAAGCTAAGGGTTTCGGCCCACGGTCCGGTATAGAAACGGGTGACAAAATCGTAGAAATACGGGCGAAAAGCACCTTCACCTAAAATACCGCCTAAAATGGCAATCGCATTCAAGCCAATTTGCGAGGCGGCAAAAAAGTCTGCCGAGTTTTCCTGTAAATCCAGCACTTTTTGCGCACGTTCATCTCCGGCTTCAGCCAGAATTTTTAATTTGACCTTACGCGCACCGGCCAGAGCGATCTCGGTCAGTGATAAAAAACCTGCTCCTGCAATCAGTATGAAAATAATAACAATGTTCTGGAAGAGGCTCACGAATCCACCTGCGGATTTTTATTCTGAATATTTTTAACGTCAAAAACATCGAGTAGTGCACCGGGCACTACTCATGTTCATCTTAGTATAAGGTTTAAAAAGAGAGATTTATGAGCGTTTTTTGTCAAAATTGAGAAAATTGTGAGTTATTCATTAAAAACTCACGGTTTTCTTCTTCAATCATTTGACGGGCCACATACAGAATCAGCTGGCGTAACCAGCGATGCGCCGGATGATGATGCAGTAACGGACACCAGGCCATCTTCAATTCAAATTCCGGAATATAAAACGGCGGGTCTTTAATCAGCAGATTCTGGCTTTTGGCCTGTAAACGGGCAATTCGGGTCGGTAAGGTAGCTACCAGATCCACATTGGATGCCAAGAGTGCCGGCATCTGATAATGACGGGTAAATACCGAAATCTTGCGTTTTTGACCAATCCGCTCCAGTGCCTGATCAATCCAGCCTAATCCGGCCTGTTTTTCAGGATTAACGCCAAAGCCAACGCCCATACCGGTTTTAGAGACCCAGATATGCTGTGCATCTAAATAGCTTTTGAGGTTCAGGTTACTGGCCGCCGGGTGTTTCTGATTGAGTAGACAGGAAAAACTGTCACGCCAGACCAGTACCTGGTGGAAACTTTGCGGAATTTCATTAAAGCGGTTGATGGCTAGGTCTACCTTGCCTTGTTCCATGTCACGATAGGAGACATCACTTGGGGTCAGAAAGTCGAGCACCACATTTGGCGCTTCAGAACGCAAGGCTTTGACCAGACGCGGCACCAGAGTGGCTTCGGCATAGTCTGAAGTCATAATCCGGAATACGCGATTAGAGGTATACGGGCGGAACTCGGTACGGGGTTCCAGAATCATGGATAAATCGGACAGGGCATCACGAATACGCGGTTGTAATTCAAGTGCGCGTTCGGTCGGGGTCATCCCTTCAGATGAACGGATGAGCAGGGGATCATTAAATAAGTTACGTAGACGACGTAAAATGTTACTCATGGCGGGTTGGGTAACGCCCAATTGTTCAGCTGCTCGAGTGACATTTTTTTCGCGAAGTAATACGTCCAGGTAAATTAGTAGGTTGAGATCGACCCGCTCCAGATTCATAAAAAAAATACCGAAAATAAACCCAAGAAATTATTTGGATTATGCCATAAGCCTGAAGGCTTGGGTAGAACAATTACCGAAAAAGCCTGTTCCCTGATCGGATCAATTCCTGCATATTTACCGGGTTTTTCGGCCCAATTCGCGCGGGGTTTAAGCGGCTTAAATCAGCGCGTGTCGGGTTGATTCAAACCTCATCGCATCCACCTGCAGAAATGCTTGAGTTGAGCGACTCAATACAAGCATGGTCTTCTTCTATTCACTGTCAGGTTGGCTCTACCAGGCTAAAAATAAGCCGGATATTGCCTTGATTTTGTACGGAAAAAGCCGTACCCGACTTAAGTATAATGAATATAAAAAAAGCAAATGGTGTGTTTTTTAATCGGTTATTTGAATTGTAAAATAAAATTTATTTAATAAAAATCAAATATTTGTTTTGTAATATAAATTTTCGGATACGACTTTGATCTACATATTTTTTAAATAAATAGTGAAGATTCTTTGAGGATATTGGATTAATTTTCTAACTCACTCTAATCTGTACTCAACACGACGAAGTGCTCTAAATCTGAACACATCCAGAGGTATGATTTTAGTCATTTCGTTGGAGAAAATCCTAAAATTAATACAGGAAAATATCATGACTACATACCAAACAGCGATTGATGCAATCCGCGAATTGAAAGCGAAATTCGGTAACACTTGGGCAGACATCAGTCCTGAAGATGCTGCGCGTATGCAGATGCAAAACCGTTTCAAAACTGGTTTAGACATTGCTAAATATACAGCTGCGATTATGCGTCGTGATATGGCTGAATACGATGCAGACAGCAGCAAGTATACTCAATCATTAGGTTGCTGGCACGGTTTCGTTGCGCAACAAAAAATGATTGCGAACAAAAAATACTTCGGTACAACCTCTAAGCGTTATATCTACCTGTCTGGCTGGATGGTTGCTGCACTTCGTTCAGAATTCGGTCCACTTCCTGACCAATCTATGCACGAAAAAACTTCTGTTCCTGCATTGATCGAAGAAATCTACACTTTCTTACGTCAAGCTGACGCAAAAGAATTAAACGATTTGTTCCGTGCACTGAAAAAAGCACAAGACGCAGGTGATACTGCTAAAGCAGCTGAAATCACTGCTCAAATCGACAACTTTGAAACTCACGTTGTGCCAATTATTGCGGACATCGACGCTGGTTTCGGTAACGAAGAAGCAACTTACTTACTTGCGAAGAAAATGATCGAAGCGGGTGCTTGTGCTCTACAAATCGAAAACCAAGTTTCTGACGCTAAACAATGTGGTCACCAAGCTGGTAAAGTAACTGTTCCACACGAAGACTTCATCGCTAAAATCCACGCTTTACGTTATGCGTTCTTAGAAATGGGTCTTGACGACGGTATCATCGTTGCACGTACTGACTCTGAAGGCGCTGACTTGACTCAAAAAATCCCAGTGGTTAAAGAGCCAGGCGACATCGCTTCTCAATACATCAGCTACTTAGACACTCAAGAAATTGACATCTCTGAAGCGAAAGAAGACGAAATTCTGATCAAGCGTGATGGTAAATTACACCGTCCTAAGCGTTTAGCTTCTGGCTTGTATCAATTCCGTGAAGGCACTCAAATTGACCGCGTTGTACTTGACTGTGTAACTAGCTTACAAAACGGTGCTGACCTTCTTTGGATCGAAACTGCGACTCCAAACGTAGAAGAAATTGCACACATGGTTAACCGTGTGAAAGAAGTTGTTCCAAATGCGAAGCTTGTTTATAACAACTCTCCATCGTTCAACTGGACTTTAAACTTCCGTCAACAAGCTTACGACCGTTGGGTTGCTGAAGGTAAAGACGTTTCTGCTTACGACCGTGCTAAATTAATGAGCGCTGAGTACGACAACACTGAATTAGCTGCTGATGCTGATGAAAAAGTTCGTACATTCCAAGCAGATGCTTCTCGTGAAGCAGGTGTGTTCCACCACTTGATCACACTTCCGACTTACCACACTGCTGCGCTTTCTACTCATGAGCTTGCAGAAGGTTACTTCGGTTCTGAAGGTATGTTGGCTTATGTTGCTGGCGTACAACGTAAAGAAATCCGTGGTGGTATCTCTTGCGTGAAACACCAAGCAATGGCTGGTTCTGACATCGGTGACGATCACAAAGAAATCTTCTCTGGTGACAACGCACTTAAAGCTGCGGACGAAGCTAAAAACACTATGAACCAATTCAACGGCTAATCGTTAGACGGTTTAGAAAAAACCCTGCATCTGCAGGGTTTTTTTATGCTTGAATAAAAAGAATAAATAAGAAAGAAAAAAGAAGATCAGTACAGCAAGATAAAAAGAAACGGCAGAATAGAAAATGAAAGAAAAAAGAAAAGCTATTTCACCTTAATATAGTCCGCCACCGCATTGTCCGGATAATTAAAGCTGATTTTATTGTAGCGGGTGTGCTGGGCCGGAATAGGTTCTAAAAAGCTTTCATCAACCAGCGCGTTATATTCCTGATAGTTTTGATCGACCAGAATAATATCGCTGACTTTCAGTTTTAGCGGCTGATCTGACTGGTTATGAATACGCATATAGTAGTCATGCGCTTTGACGGTATCGGTAATATCGCGAAAGCTTAAGCTATCAATATGTTCGGCCTGAATGTTGGCATGTTTCAGCGCATTGCTGACTTCAATGGTCGCAACACGTTCCAGTTTTAGTGCTGGCTGTTTGGATGAGGCATCTACAAGTTCCAGCCCGTTTGCTGTGGGCTGCAATTGTTGAATCTGCTGATCGGTACTGATTAATTGGGCAGTCTGTTCATTGGTATAGCTGACCTGACCTTGTGTATTCTGGCTACGCTGACGGCGAGCATAGATACGGGTATCTTGCAGGCTGTAGCTCTGATCCGGATGAATCTTTAACTCAAGAATACGCTGCTGGCAATCATCACAGTCAAGGATGGTTTTGTAGTGACCGGCCAGCGGCTCCGGCTGTGGTGCTGCTGTTTCAGCAGCAGGCATCAAGCTGTCTTGCGGTTGGGTTTCAGTTTGGGCCTGGGCATTGCTCATGGTACTGCTTTTTTCAGCTTGCCCACCGCAACCACTTAAACACAAGGACAAGGTGCTAATTGCAAGAAGAGGACGAGATAACATGGCAACAGATCAATCTTTGGATAAGGTATTAAACATAAACTTTTCGGGCATATTCGCCTAGAGCAGAGGGCTAAATTGAGCCGCTGTTTTGTAGCAAATTTTATCGCGGGCAAAAAACCGTTTTGAAACAAGAAAAGCCACCAAAGTGGTGACTTTTAGCGATGCTAGATCTTGTGCTTTATTGCAGGTCTTTTTGCAGACGATAATTCTGGCTGGCATCAATATTGTCGCCATTATTGACATCACGCGCTTCAATAAAGTTTTCACCGACAAAGAATTTACGGTTATTGGCAGCCTGATCCAGAATAATAACGGCAGGATCATTCGGGTCAAATTCAAATGTACCGGTAATTTTGGACTCCTGACCATTGGCGCGGCCTAGGAATTCCTCATTCAGCTCATAAGTTTTATCCATTTTTAGCTCAAGCTCGGTTTCAATGCCTTGACAGTCGCTACACGGCAAGACCCCTTTATATTCTCCCGGCCAGTCCAGTGCGGTGGCGGCTGTATCATTGGCGCTCATGTCAGTGGCTGCGGCAGGCGAGGTGGTTTCTGCATCGCGGGCGGTTTCAGGGGTTTTATTGTTATCACAGGCGGCCAGTAACAGCGCCGTGAGGGCAAGGCTCAGAATTTTTATTTTCACCGATCAATCTCCTGACAGGACAGATAGGGTCAGCATAGCCTGATTGTAAAAATTGCCCTGTTGGGTTTCTGTGAGTATTTATTTTCAGTTCCTCGCATCCGGTTTATCCACGAAAAAAATGAAAGATTGGCAGGAATGGCGATTGACGGTTTGGCTAATTTTATACATTTATATATTAATTGCTTAAATATTCAGCAATCTGCTCTTTTTTAAATCTGTTGAGTTGTTAAACTTCGCGCAATTTTTATTGTGTGGATTGTGCTTGTGTTTGAGAAGTTGGCAGAACAGAGCTTGGGGTTGATGGGCTGGGAAATTGACAATCACTGGCCGCTGGATTTGGACCAGTGTGTGATGATTGCCGCGCCGCATACCAGTAACTGGGATGCACTATATGCACGTTTGGCGCTTAAAGCCTTGGGCGTGAATGTTCGCCTGACCATTAAAGACAGTTATATGAAGTTTCCGTTTGGGCCTTTTGTCCGTGCAATGGGCGGAATTGGCATTGACCGTCGTCCGAAGGCAGCCGGTGAGCAGCGTCCGAGCATGGTGCAGCTGATGAGTGATTTGTTCAAGCAGCATCCCAAGCTGGTGATGCTGGTTACGCCAGAAGGTACACGTGCCAAACAGGAACAGTGGAAAACCGGTTTTTACCATGTGGCAGTAACGGCTGGCGTGCCGATTGCATTGGCCTATATGGACTACGCCCAGAAAAAATGTGGGGTGGGTAAAATTGTCTATCCATCGGGAGATATGGAAAAAGACATGGCAGAAATCATGGCGTTTTATGCCAGCATTGCCGCCAAATTCCCGAAACAGTTTAGTGTCGATACCCGTTACTATGCAGAACCGGCTGAATAATCGTTCATCGTTAAAAAAAGAAGACAGGGCATCGACCCTGTCTTTTCATTTATGCACTTTCAATATCAACATTGGCCGTACATCAAGATGTGAGAGATTGAAGCTTCTCTCTGATTGATCCGCTGTTTTGTGTGATCAAACTTCTAAATATCTAATTTTGATTTAAGGCTGTTCTGCTTTGGGGAAAATCCCGCCCAACGATTGGCAGGCTGCGGTATAAAGCTGATATTGCTGCTGCACAATTTCATCCACCGCCAGGCTGGATTGCTGTTCACCTTCCCGATACTGTTCCACATAACGGCTGGCTTTTTGCCGGGCGGCAACCAGTGCATGTTCGTGATAGCTGTTAATGGCACTATGTGTCATTAGCGCGGTTTCAATATTGTGGCATTCAAATTGCGCCAGCAATTGTTCAGCGCGTTTTAATTCTTGGGAGTTACCGAACATACAGGCGCTCAGCAGGGTGCAGCAGGCCAAAGCAAACAGGGGTTTCATGTTAGCAAAATAGTGAAGAGAGGATAGGCCATAGTCTAGCGAATTCAGCCCACCTCTAGCATGACAAACCGGTTTAACTGCTTAAAAATTAGTTTATTGTGATAAAAGTCACACAAAACTGCAGTTAACCTTTGACCAGACCGCCATCGACAATCAGGTTTTGCCCGGTGACTGCACGCGAATACGGTGACAGGAACATCATAATGGCAGCAGCAAATTCTTCCGGGGTGGTAACGCGGCGTAGTGGCGTCGAGGCAGCAATTAAATCAAATACCGCATCTGGCGTGGCTTTGCTGGCATCGGTGGTTTGGAGCAGCCCGCCAGACAACATATTCACGTTAATACCATATTGGCCCAGATCATGCGCTGCAGTACGGGTAAAGGCCAACAGTGCGGCTTTGGCGGTGGTGTAGTCATGATAAGGCACCACCGGATTCTGCACGAGGTTGGTACCAATATTCACAATACGGCCAAATCCCGCAGTTTTCATATCCTCAAGCGCTGCTTGGGTGGTATTGAGGGCAGCCACAACTGCACCATCAAACTGTTGCTGCATGATGGCCGGCGTCAGATCTTCGACTTTGGGACGGGCATCACCATTAAACTCAAAGTTAATTAAGGCATTGTTGATGACACTATGAATGGCCTGACCAAAATGCGCCTTGGCTGCGGCAAAGAGAGCCTGCACCTGGGCTTTGTCAGTGACATCGGCCTGATAGGCAAAGACCTGCTCAGGATACTGTTGCACCAGTTGCTCAGCAGCAGCGGCACTGTTTAAATAATTTACCACTACACGCGCCCCTTGCGCCAATAAGGTTCGGGTAATTGCCAGGCCTAAACCGCGTGCGCCGCCAGTCACTAAAACAATTTGATCACGAATTTGCATATTGCTCACATCCTCATTCCCTATGCAGATGCACCATAGCAAGAAATGGCAGTCAGCCAAAGCGAAATCTGCGCCGATAGAAACTGGTGCAGTTATTGCTTAATGCCAGGACATAGACTTCAAAAAGATACGAATTGAGCAAAATGAATCAGCTGGTGGCAACAGAAGTGAAGCCTGCGGTGCAATATTGGTTTGCACAGCTCGAACTTGGCTTTAAAGGCGCAGAAAATCGCACCGTATTGGAACATCGTAAACATCATGGTCCTGTTCGGGTGCAAAAAATGCTGTGGCCGGAAAAAACCGGGGTGTGCCACGCCATTATTGTGCATCCACCGGCAGGCATTGCCGGGGGGGATCATTTAACCTTTCAGATGTCGGCAGAGCAGGCCGCACATGCCTTGGTGACCACGCCGGGTGCAGGAAAATGGTACAAGACCAATCAAAAACAGGCTTTCCAACATATTGATATTACAGTTAAAGATGCCTCTATTTTTGAATGGCTACCACAAGAAACCATGCTCTTTAATGGTGCACATGCCAATTCTGAAACCAGAGTTATTTTGGAGGATGCCGCCAGTTTTATTGGTTGGGATATGTTGGTACTGGGCCGTCAGGCGCGCCATGAAACATTTATCGAGGGCAGTTATCAAAATCGATTTCAGCTGTACCGGAACAATAAATTACTGGTCACTGACCGTTTGAGTTTTAGTGGCAATGACCGCTGGCTCAGCTCCTGTTTGGGAATGAACGGTCATGTAGTCATGGCTAGCTTCTGGGCAGTGCCGCCAGAAAAATTCCGCTCAAAATTCTATTTAGATCAGCAGATTGATCAAATCCGTGAGCTGATTATGCGCATGGATATTAAGGTGACGTTAACCCTGCTGGATGATGTGGTGACAGCACGTTATCTGGGGGATGACGTACGCCAGTGTCATGATGCCTTTGCCGCAATACGTGCCAAGCTGCGCCGTGACTGGTTTGATTTAGATGAAGAATTTCCGAGGATTTGGCGGACATAAAATGAAGTTCTCCCTCCCAATGGGAGGGAGCTAGAGGGAGGGTAAATACATTGGGTTTATTACCTCTCCCTAACCCTCTCCTGAAAGGAGAGGGAATATCATTTTTTAGCACACATTTTGCATTACACCCTTTAGAACAAACTTAGGAACGAGATATGGAACTCAATCTCACTGAAAAAGACAAAATGCTAATTTTTACTGCGGGCTTGGTGGCCGAACGCCGTAAAGCACGTGGGCTAAAACTGAACTATCCCGAGGCGATTGCCTATATTTCTGCCGCGTTGTTAGAAGGCGCGCGTGATGGCATGAGCGTGAGTGAGCTAATGCATTACGGCACCACATTATTAAAACGTGAAGATGTGATGGACGGCATTCCGGAAATGATTGCTGAAGTCCAAGTCGAAGCGACATTTCCAGATGGCTCAAAACTGGTCACGGTTCATCAGCCAATTATTTAGGAGAAGCGCATGATTCCGGGTGAAATTTTTACCCCAGACTCAGACATTGAAATGAATGTCGGACGTCAGACCTTAAAAATGACTGTCAGTAATATCGGAGATCGTCCGATTCAAGTCGGTTCACATTTTCATTTTTATGAGGCCAATGATGCTTTGCAATTTAACCGTGAAGCGGCACGAGGTTTTCGTTTAAATATTGCCGCAGGCACAGCGGTACGTTTTGAGCCGGGTCAAAGCCGGGATATTGAACTGGTGGCTTTAGCCGGTAAACGCGAAGTCTATGGCTTTGCCGGTCGTGTCATGGGTCCATTGGATTAAGGAAAAATTAAAATGAAAATGTCACGCCGTGCCTATGCGGAAATGTTTGGTCCAACGGTGGGTGATCGGGTTCGTTTGGCCGATACCGAACTGTTTATTGAAGTGGAACAAGACCTCACCACTTATGGTGAAGAAGTTAAATTTGGTGGTGGTAAAGTCATTCGTGATGGAATGGGGCAGTCACAACTTTTGGCTGATGATGTTGCCGATACCGTCATTACCAATGCTTTAATTGTAGATTGGTGGGGCATTGTTAAAGCTGATGTCGGTTTAAAGAACGGCCGTATCTGGAAAATTGGTAAAGCCGGCAACCCTGATATTCAGCCGGATATTACCATTCCACTTGGTGCTGCTACTGAAGTGATTGCAGGTGAAGGACAAATTTTAACAGCAGGTGGTGTGGATACCCATATTCATTGGATTTGCCCACAACAAGTGGAAACTGCACTCATGTCAGGCGTCACCACCATGATTGGTGGCGGTACAGGTCCTGCAGCAGGCACATCGGCAACGACGGTGACTCCGGGTCCTTGGCATATTTCCACCATGCTGCAAGCCATTGACGATTTACCCATGAATATTGGTTTATTGGGTAAAGGTAACCTCAGTCAGCCTGAACCGATTGCCGAGCAAATTCGTGCAGGTGTAGTGGGTTTAAAACTGCATGAAGATTGGGGCTCGACACCTGCGGCGATTGATAACTGTTTGACTGTGGCAGATGAATTTGACGTGCAAGTCGCAATTCATACCGACACTTTAAATGAAAGTGGTTTCTTGGAAGAAACGTTGGCGGCATTTAAAAACCGTACCATTCACACTTATCATACCGAAGGTGCCGGTGGTGGACATGCGCCTGATATTTTAAAAGCCATTGGTCAGCCGAATGTATTGCCATCGTCGACCAATCCAACCCGTCCTTATACCATCAACACCATTGATGAACATTTGGATATGTTGATGGTCTGTCACCATTTAGACCCTGCCATTTCGGAAGATGTGGCGTTTGCGGAAAGTCGTATTCGCCGTGAAACCATTGCTGCGGAAGATATTTTGCAAGACTTAGGCGCAATTGCCATGATGTCATCGGATTCGCAAGCGATGGGGCGTGTTGGAGAAGTGGTGATACGCACATGGCAAACCGCACATAAAATGAAAGTGCAGCGTGGACCTTTAGAGGGTGACAATGCCACGCATGATAATAACCGCGTAAAACGTTATATCGCTAAATATACGATTAACCCGGCAATTACCCATGGTTTAAGTCATGAAATTGGCTCGGTGGAAGTTGGTAAACTGGCCGATTTAGTGTTGTGGAAGCCCGCATTTTTTGGTGTTAAACCTTCGATGATCATTAAAGGCGGGATGATTGCGGCTGCACCTATGGGTGATATTAATGCCTCGATTCCAACGCCGCAGCCAGTGCATTATCGTCCGATGTTTGGTGCCAATGCCCGTGGTGTGCATAACACCTGTATTACCTTCTTGTCGCAAGTGGCAATTGAGGCAGGTGTGCATGAAAAACTGGGGCTGAAAAAGTTAATTAGCCCATGTAAAGGTACATGGGATATTCAGAAAAAGGATATGAAGCTGAATACCTACTGTCCTGTAATGGAAGTTGATCCTGAAATCTATGAAGTTCGGGCGGATGGGAAGTTACTGACTTGTGAGCCTGCGGAAGTGTTACCGATGGCGCAAAGGTATTTCTTATTTTAATTGACCTCTCCCTGACCCTCTCCTAAAAGGAGAGGGAAAGAAGTCATTAATTTAATTGCAGCTACGTTCCTTCTCCCTTTGGGAGAAGGTTAGGATGAGGGGATTAATTTATATTAAGATACATGTAAAATTATAAATTATAAGATGAAAAAATAGGAAAGCTCTTGAATAAAACACATGAAAAAATTTTATTTGGTGCAATTCAAGAAACATTGAAGCCCAGTTATCAAAAACAATTTATAGATATTAAGTGCGATGATCATTATTACTATATTTATAAACATTTAAGTTTTGACCGTGATCTTTACGTTCTGAATTTATTTAAAAAATTACAACTGAAATTTACGCCACCTGATAATTTCAATGACCCTTATGATTGCATGGCTGAGATTAAATTTGAGGATGTTCCTGACGCACAACATGAAATATTACAAAAACACTTCTCTGATGCCATACGTTCAAATTTATCAGTAACTTGTTTTAATAATAATCCACTTAATATGTTGATGTGGTCTCATTATGCTCAGAGCCATAAAGGTTTTTTAGTCGAATTTAAAATCCCTCATCCGACTATTGAATGGGTTCATGCTGCATTTCAAATTCACTCCGTTATATATCAAGATGAATTTCCTAAATTCCCGTTATTAATGTCTGATCCTCTAAGATTCTTTAGACCAGAGTTTAGTGCTGAAATGTTAGGTTTCGTAAGTAATCAGTATTTGGTCAAAGCTAAAGACTGGGAATATGAGAAAGAGTTTAGAGTTTTGGCACATGACTATGATAAAAATAATTTTGATTCATTATTAAAAATTATTCCTTCAAAGTATATTTCGTCAGTGATTTTAGGTGCAAAACTCACAGATGAAGATGCTAATAAATTCAAATTGTTGGAAGCAATTTCATATTTTAATACAACATATAAAGAGCAAGTGAAGGTTTATCAGGCTGAGTTAAAACCAAATAGCTTTAAAATTTTTGTAAAAGATCATCCTATATTGGATAGGAAAACTAAAACTTTAAAAGATTTCTTATTTTCTTAAATGCACCAAGAAAACTCATAATTGGCATAAAAAATGCTTACTTTTGATGCGTAAATTTACAGATGTTTTGCTTTGAAATTGAAAAACATAAGCCAAAGCAAAACATCTTCGTGACAAAAGGAACAGCATGAACATCTACACTCAACGAATAGAACACATTTCAGAGGGAAGCACTTTTGAAACCGTCGAACTCAGTTTTGACACCCGCCAAAAGAGCCGATTTCGTGCAACATTAAAATCAGGCGCCGATATTGGTGCAGACCTGCCGCGTACCGGCATTTTGCGTAGCGGCTCATTTATTGCCACTGAACAAGGCGATGTACTCCGGGTCGATGCGAAACCTGAACACCTGATGCAAGTGGTCGCCCAAACCGATTTCGATTTATTGAAAGCGGCGTATCACCTCGGCAACCGCCATGTACCGCTGATGCTCACGCCAACTGCACTGTATTTTGAACCAGATCATGTGCTGGCTGAAATGGTCATTGGACTGGGGCTGACTGTGAGTGAAGTCGAGCATCCCTTTGAACCAGAAAGCGGGGCATACGCACAGCACAGTCATGATCATCGTTTAAGCCCGATCAAGGCTATTCACGCCCATGCCCATCACTAATGCAGCGCAACTGCTCAAACTGCTGACTCTGTCTTCGACAGCGTTACCGGTCGGAGCGTATTGCTATTCGCAAGGGGTAGAAAGTGCGATTGATCAGGGCCTGATTCAAGATGAAAGCAGTAGCATCGCCTACTTTGAAGAAGTCTTGGAGATGCTACTGGTACGTTTTGAACTACCGGTCTTAAAACGGCTGATGCAATTTTATGATGATGACACACAGTTTGATCATTGGGCGCAGATTTATCGTGCCAGTCGGGAAAGCCGTGAACTTTTAGCAGAATCACAGCAGCTGGCATTTTCTCTTAATGCATGGATTAAAGATGTGCTGAAAATGCCGGTGACGGTGAAAAAACAGCTAGGTTTTGTGCCGGTTTATGCCCAGCTCTGCGGCCAGTTGGGTCTCAATGACGCAGATGTATTAACCGCTTATACCTTTACTGTGCTGGAAAATCAGGTGCTGGCGGCGGTGAAAACTGTCCCGCTGGGGCAGATGAGTGGGCAACGGATTTTATGGTATTTACATGAGCAGGTTCCGGCAGCCATCGAAAAAGCCTTAACGCTGGAAGATGAGCAGCTCAGTAGCGCCTTACCCAATTACGCCATGCTGAGTATGGCGCATGAAACTCAGTATTCACGCTTATTTAGATCTTAAAAAATCCTTAATTTCTCTTTTAGAGGAATTAAAAAATTAATCAATATTCCCTCTCCCTATGGGAGAGGGTAAGGGAGAGGGAAATTACCTCACCCTTGCACAGTATTACTGCTCATCTCCTAGAAGGAGAGGGCATTTATAAGGAAAATCAACATGACAGAACGTTCTCCATTACGTGTCGGCATCGGTGGTCCAGTCGGTTCAGGTAAAACTGCACTTACTCTCAATTTATGTCAGGCCTTGCGCCAGCGCTATAACATGGCGGTGGTCACCAATGACATTTATACCAAGGAAGACTCCAACTTTCTTACCCGCAACGAAGCCATGAGCCCAGACCGGATTGTCGGTGTCGAAACAGGTGGCTGTCCGCACACTGCCATCCGTGAAGATGCTTCGATTAACCTGGCAGCGATTGACGACTTGTGTGAAAAGTTCGATGGCTTGGAATTGATCATTATTGAAAGTGGTGGCGATAACTTGGCAGCAACCTTTAGTCCGGAATTATCCGATCTGACTTTATATGTGATTGATGTGGCCGGTGGTGAAAAAATTCCACGTAAAGGTGGGCCGGGCATTACCAAATCTGATTTGCTGATTATTAACAAAACCGATTTAGCCCCGATGGTCGGCGCCAGTCTGGAAGTAATGGATCAGGATGCCAAGCGCATGCGTGGTGATAAACCATTTTTATTTTCCAATATGAAAACCAAAGATGGTTTGGAGCAGATTATTGAGTTTATTGAAAAACAGGGCCTGTTTAAAAACTAAATAGCCTAAGCAATATCTCTATTTTTCCCTGATTCTAAAAAGATGGCTATGGCTGTCTTTTTTCTTGTGAGCATTTAACATTTGCACTGCTTGAATATCGAGTCAAAAGCTCATCTTTCTGAACCAATTTTGATCTCCACTTGCAAATAGTAGATCAGGCAGGGCAGATAAAACCTTAACTCGGCAGAAACTCGGCCAGTCTTTTCTTTTATCCACCAGAAAAATAGCCTAGATATGGATGAAATATGAACTTGCACATACAGGAACGCAACAAAAAATTGCCAGTAAATTCATGCTGATTGCTGAAAATGCAGCCATCTGAACAGGGGATAAATTGCATGAAAAAGCTGGCTTTTGTGTCGCTGGTGGCGGTGGCGCTTACCGGGTGTGTGGTCACGCCGTATGAGAATGGTCCACGACATAGCGTTTATACCGGTTATGATCGAGGCTATTCAAACTATCCATATACCGTGTCGCGTTGGGAACATGAACGCCGTCCGGTGTATATTCAGCAGCGTCCATCGGTTAAGCCAGTGAATCGACCGCATGCTCAACGTCCGCATGGGCAAAAACCGGGTCAGGCCAATCGTCCTGCACATAAACCGACACAGAGTAAACCTGCACAAAGCAAACCGGTAAAGCCAAATCGTCCGGTGGCCAACAAGCCGCCCGTGAAGAAGCCACAGGTGAGTAATCCAGCTAAGGCCAAACCAGTGACGGCTTTGCCGCCGACTTCTGGAGTGCAGCGTCCATTACGACCGGGCGTATAAATCAAAAAGGATTCCATCTGGAATCCTTTTTTTATAACCGTTCAATCAAACGTTAAAGTGATTTCTGATACAGTCCGGCGCGGACTGTACCGGCTTTGGTTTCCTTGATTTGCTGCCAGGAGGCCGGCAGTTTTAGCTGGTTTAGATCACGGTCGGCCTCGACATAAATCAAGCCTTTATCCTGAATTAATGGATCAGCCAATTGTGCCAGCTGTTCCCATAAATCCAGGTTATAAGGCGGATCAAGAAACACCAGATCATAGCTGTCTTTCAGGCTGGCCAGCGCCTGCTGTGCAGTACTGATTTTTAACTGGGCGCGGGCTTTGGTGACTTTTAACAGTTCTAGGTTCTGGGTCAGGAACTGGGCTTGAGTGCGGTCCGGTTCAATCATGGTGACCTGTGCAGCACCACGTGATAGCGCTTCAAAGGAAAGCGCCCCCGAGCCGGCACACAGGTCCAGCACTTTGGCATTTTGCACATCCCACATCAGCCAGTTAAACAGGGTTTCACGCACCCGGTCCGGCGTCGGGCGTAAACCGTCAATACTGGCAAAGGCCAACTGGCGACGTTTCCAGTCTCCACCAATAATTCGTAGCTGGTTTTTCATGGTTTAGTTACTCTCTATTGTGGCAGATGGGGCAGCGGCCGGTGTTGCTGGCGCAGATGCAGCAGTATCCTGAGCCGGAGTGGTGGTGCTACGAGCACCTTCGGCACTTGGCAGTTCACTTGGCTTTAAACCGGCGGTCATCAGGCCACCACTAATTTGGGCCGCAGATGGGCGAATCGGATTCTTGTCTTTGTTGAGTAGCCAGTAATCCAGAATTGGACGGGCCAGGGCAGTGGCAGCACTCCCACCACGGCCATTTTCCAGAATCACCGCAATGGCAATTTCAGGTTTTTCTGCCGGAGCGAAGCCGACAAATAAACCGTGGTCAAGCTGGCGATCGGTGAGCAGTGCTTCATTATAGCGTTTGCCCTGGGCAATACTTTTGACCTGCGCGGTCCCGGTTTTTCCGGCAATTGAATATTGCAGGCCGCCTTTAATGCCTTTACCGGTGCCTGATTGAATGACATCCACCATGGCATCGCGCATTTTAATCCAGTCTTCGTCGGTCCCGTTAAATTCAATGCGGCCATTGGTACCATTATGCACCTTAAATGGACGCGCACCGCGGCTTTCACGCAGCACGTGTGGCGTGACTTTAAAGCCCTGGTTGGCGGTAATGGCAGTGGCCATGGCCAGTTGTAATGGCGTCGCGGTAAAGGCGCCCTGACCAATACTGACGGAAATGGTTTCGCCGCGCATCCATTTGGCATTGCGGGTACGCATCTTCCATTCCGGACTTGGATATAGGCCGGTGCTTTCACTTGGTAAATCGACACCAGTGCGCTCACTAAAACCAAACTGGCGCATCCAGTCATTCATCTTTTCAATGCCCATCCGGTAGGATAGTACATAGAAATAGGTATCACAGGACACCACCTGAGCAGTGTGCATATTGACAATGCCATGCCCCGATTTTTTATGGTCACGGAAACGGTGGCTATCGCCCGGTAAGGTGAAATAGCCATAATCCTGAATCGCAGTGCTCCAGTCGACCAGACCATAATGAATCCCGCCTAAACCAAACATTGGCTTAATGATCGAGCCGGGCGGATACACCCCTTGCACGGCACGGTTATACAGCGGCTGGTCAATATTGTCACGCAGGGCGGCATAGTTGGTATGGCTGATGCCGGTGACAAAGAGGTTCGGGTTAAAGCTGGGGCTCGACACCAGCGCCAGAATTTCCCCGGTACGTGGATCAAGCGCGACAATCGCACCACGGCGGCCAGCCAGCTGTTCAGAGGCCACCACTTGCAGGCCATAATCTAAGGACAGGTATAGATCATTACCGCGAACCGGATCTTTACGGCCCAAATGACGCAGTACATTACCGTGTGCATCGGCCTCGACCGATTCATTACCCGGTACGCCGTGCAGTAAATGCTCATATGATTTTTCTACGCCAATTTTACCAATCAGGTTGGTGCCGGCGTAGGCATCTTTATCAATCTCTTTCAGCTCTTTGTCATTGATCCGGCCCACATAACCAATCACATGCGCAAACAGCTCACCATGTGGATAGTAACGGGTCATCTGGGTTTCAATATTCACCCCGGGAAACTGGAATTTTACTTCACTGAAACGGGCAATATCGGTTTCGTTCAGATTCAGTTTAATGGAGACCCGTTCAGTTTTACGCGCGGTTTTAATCCGGCTCTGGAAGCGTTCAATATCTTCTTCAGTCAGTTCCAGAATCGGGGTCAGCCGTTCGATGGTGGCATCAATATCTTCGACATCGGCCCGGCTTAAGGTCGCGGTAAAGACCGGATAGTTATCGGCCAGCAACACCCCATTACGGTCATAGATATAACCGCGTGCGGGCGCTAAGGGTTGCAGGCGAATCCGGTTTTTGTCAGATGCGGTGGCAAACTCATCAAAGCTACTGATTTGCAGATAGGCATAACGTACCACCAGCAGCAGTAAAAAGAAACTGACCAGCCCGATAGAGATGAATACCCGATTGCGAAAAATGCGCTTTTCTTGCTGAACGTTTTTTAAAGGAAAGTGCTGTTTCATATGCAATCGGCTTAAACAGATCAAGGAGATGAGAATAGGGCTGTTATTCTAGCCGATAACACAGCGCTTTGCGTATGCCTGCATGACCGATTCGACACAAATAATGTGATTTAGGTTTTTGACTTTTGCGACAATAAAAAGATCGGCTGCTGTATATAAGAATCCGGGTAAATCTGCTACAGTCAAAAAAATAAAACAGGATTGTTTTACAATTAGAATTAAGGAACTTGGTGAAAATAATGAAAAAAGTATATTCCTTAGTGGCATGTATTGCACTGTGCAATGTGGCCTATGCCGAAGAATCTTCTTTTTTCCCACAGGCAAAATTGACCGGGGAAGATACAAAAACCTGGAATATCGGGGCAGGAATTACACAAAAATTACTTCATTTAAATGCAGAATGGGTCAATCCCTACGGCATTGCCTATGCCAAAGCTGGGGCATTTTTAAATGGGGATCATGAACCGGGTGGACAAATTGGCTTTCGCTTGCCATATCATTTCACCGGTAAAGATAAAAATGGTTATTATATCGGAGCTTATGCGGGTCATCTTGAATCCAAAGTGGTCGACCAGAAAGAGAAAGCACGTCTGGGCGCTGGTGTAGATCTTGCTTATGTCTTGCTGAGCCGTGAACGGATCAGTACCTTTAGTGTGGGGATTGGTGCAGGTGAAAAACTGGAAGATCGGGCCGGTCGGGTGATTGCAGAAACCGAGCCAAAACTACAATTTTCCTATACTTTAAGTGTGGGTTTATAGCCAGAATAGCGAGTTAAATGCTTTTAGAATCCGGTAATTAGAAATAAATATGGAAAATATGCATGCTTGAGTACATCAATCAGTTGTGGCAAACCTTTTTGAATCGCCCGGATTTTTGGGCTGTGCTCAGCATTATCCCTGTCACCGCTTTTGTGACCTGGGCCCACGTGTGGATGGCACTGAAAATGGTGTTCTATCCCATTAATTTCTGGGGCTTTCATCTGGGGCCGTTGCCGGTGGGCTGGCAGGGGATTGTGCCGAGAAAAGCCGGGCGTATTTCAGGCATTATTACCGACAATACCTTGTCTAAACTGGGCTCATTGCGCGAATTTCTGGATGCCATGGACCCGGAAGATATGGCACGGATTATTGGCGAGCAGGTCGGTTTCGAGCTGGAGCATTTAATTGATGAGGTGATGATCGATCGCAATGCTGTGCTGTGGGAGAACCTGCCGTATTCAATTAAACGCCGCATTTATGCCCAGGCACATAAACAGCTGCCTGCGGTGCTACGTGAACTGGTCACTGAACTGACTTTGAATGTCGAGTCACTGGTGGATATGCGCGAAATGGTGGTACGCCAGATGGAAGGCGACCGCCGTTTAATGGTGCGCATGTTCCTGAAAGTGGGCCAGAAAGAAATTAACTTTATCTGGCATATCAGTGCGTTAATCGGGATGTTCTTTGGTATATTCCAGATGATTGTCTGGTTTATTGTGCCGTGGCACTGGACCGTACCATTCTGGGCCGCCATCTGGGGCTTTTTAACCAACTGGATTGCGATCTGGATGGTGTTCAACCCGATTGAACCGCATTATGTGAAGTATCCACAATTTTTTACGCGAACACAGAGTCGCAAATTTCCGTGGATTAAACCTGTTATTCCGCGCATTGGCACCTATAATGTTCAGGGTGCCTTTATGAAGCGCCAGGAAGAGGTGTCTGATGTATTTGCCAGTGTGGTCACCGAAGATTTAATTACTTTAAAATCCATTATGACCGAAATGATGTATGGCAGTAAAAAAGACAAGACCCGTCGGATTGTTAAACGCCATATTAATGAAATTATGGAAACCCCACTGGTCAGAACCTCTTTACAATTGTCTTTAGGGCCAAAAGAATACGCAAAACTCAAGACAGACTTGATCGATCGCTCAATTGAAATTACGATGGTGCCTGTATGCGACCCAGCCTTTAATGCGAGCCGTGCACAGAAAATCTATCAAATGTTTAGAGAACGTATTCTTGAACTTACACCAAGAGAGTTTCAAAATTTATTGCGTCCTGCCTTTCAGGAAGATGAATGGATCTTGATTGTATTGGGAGGGGTAACCGGTTTTATTGCTGGTTTAATACATTTGTTTGTCGCTTTCTTATAATTGGATGCTGGACAGCATGTCGAACCTGAGTTCGTCATGAACAAAGTGTCATGTACATTGTTAAAAATGAGGATGTTTTTTTATGCGCATTATCTTACTCGGACCACCTGGAGCAGGTAAAGGTACACAAGCTCAGTTGATCTGTAAGCGCTACAATATCCCACAAATTTCAACCGGTGATATGCTCCGTGCTGCGATTCGTGAAGGTACTGAATTAGGTCTACAGGCTAAAAACGTAATGGAAAGCGGTGGTCTGGTTTCAGATGAATTGATCATCGGTTTAGTGAAAGAGCGTATTGCTCAACCTGATTGTGCCAATGGCTGCATTTTTGATGGTTTCCCGCGTACTATTCCACAAGCGGAAGCGCTGGAAAAAGAAGGCATCAACATTGATCACGTGATTGAAATTGATGTACCGGACGAAGAAATCGTACAGCGTCTGTCTGGTCGCCGTCAGCACCCGGCTTCTGGTCGTGTTTATCACATCGTTTACAATCCGCCAAAAGTGGAAGGTAAAGATGATGAAACGGGTGAAGATCTGGTACAACGTCCAGATGACCAGGAAGAAACCATTCGTAAGCGTTTAGCGTCTTACCACACTGAAACTGAGCAACTGGTTGGTTTCTACCAAGGCCGCGCAGCGACAGGTGAAAATGCACCGACGTATGACAAACTTAACGGTCTACGTCCAATTGAAGATGTACAAGCGGATCTGTTCGCAATTTTAGATCAGGCAAAATAATCACCCGCTGATTGTTTTGACTTTAAGGGAGTCCTCGGTCATAGTAGGGCTCCTTTTTTATTTGCGTGCGTATAAGGAAACTGCCTCGGTGAAAATTGGTGTGTTAATTTTAATGGTGCTGTTCCTGGCCATGTTGGTGGGTCTGTTTTATATCAGCTATAAAATGCTGCTGAAAGTGCGTCAGGAAGAACGTGCTGAAAATGCCAACCAGCCACAGCAACGTCAATTGCATCCTAAATTGCAGGCGCAATTAGAGCAGCAGAAAAAAGCGCAAGATAAAGACGCACAAGACTAAGCGGCTTTTGGTCGCCCGGCTTAGGTCAGCATTATTGAATGATCTACCTCGAATATGCAGCGCAGGTCATCTTCAAGTATAAAAAAAGCTGAATTCAGGATTCAGCTTCAATATTTTTGACTGCAATCTGGCGCGCAGCTCCAAACTCAAACCGGTCTGGCCAGTTACAGACATCGGCCACTACACATTCATAGCATTTAGGCTTGCGGGCAATACAGCAATAGCGGCCATGCAGAATTAGCCAGTGATGTGCATCAACGATAAATTCTTTCGGAATCACTTTCACCAGACGGTGCTCCACTTCCAGCACATTTTTACCCACGGCTAAACCGGTCCGGTTGCCGACACGGAAAATATGCGTGTCGACTGCCATGGTCGGTTGACCAAACGCTGTGTTCAGCACCACATTGGCTGTTTTACGCCCCACACCCGGCAAGGCTTCCAGATCGGCCCGATTTTCCGGTACCTGGCTGTTATGCTTTTCAATCAGGATTTTACAGGCCTTAATCACATTTTCCGCTTTGGAATTATATAGGCCAATGGTCTTGATATAGTCCTTTAGCCCATCAACCCCCAGTGCATAAATCGCTTCCGGAGTATTCGCTACTGGAAATAATTTGTCTGTGGCTTTGTTCACGCTAACATCGGTGGCCTGCGCCGATAAGGTCACTGCCACCAGCAATTCAAACGGTGAGGAGAAATTCAGTTCGGTGGTTGGATGCGGACGCTGTTCACGCAAGCGCTCAAAAAAGGTATAGACCTGCTTTCGGGTCAAGTTTTTTACCGGTTTGACTGCGCTGCTCATGAATTAGGCCTCTCCCTGTAAGTGCTGTAATTGTTGCTGAAGCTGCGCCAGTTGCGCGCGCTTGTTGGCATCTTCACGCACACTCAGCTGTTTTTCTAATTTTTTGATCTGGGTTCTGAGCTTGGCCAGCTCGATGGTGGTTTTGGCATCGTGGGTGACAGCCGGATGATCGGCTTTTTCAACCATCTGGATTTCCGGTACGGCATCGGTCTGCTGCGAGAACTGGGCGAACAGCGCGGTATCAATCTCAGCACGCACCACGGGCCCTTTACGGTGCAGGCGGCGCAGCTCTTCACGCTGAATGTGCGCATAATAGCGCTGGCGTAAATCCTTCTGCTCGCTCATCCGTTCCGCGTCTGTGGGTACGGGTTTGACATCTTCAACCAGATCAATACAGTCCACCGGGCAGGGTGGAATACACAGTTCACAGCCGGTACACAGGTCGGTCAGAATGCTGTGCATCAGTTTGCCGGAACCTAAAATGGCATCGACCGGGCAGGCATTAATACATTTGGTACAGCCAATACATTCATCTTCACGAATCACCGCTTTCATACGCTGCGGACGGCCATCGGACTGAATGGGCCAGACACTGGCTTCGGCGGTTAAGCGTTCTCTGCCCAGCAGTTTGGCCAGCGCATCGGCAACCGGTTGACCGCCCGGTACACATTTATTGGCGGCTTCACCTTCGGCAATCGACTTTGCATAGGGTAAACATCCATCCCGATGTCCACATAAACCGCATTGGGTTTGAGGAAGCAAGGCATCAATATTCTGGATGAGAGCAATTTGCGAATTCATGTAAAAACCACGGCTGCGAAGGGCGCAGAGAAAGCGAACAATAAACCTGAGCCGCAGATTCTAGCATGTTTTCAAGCATTAAGCTTGTGTACAAAGTTGGACCATAATCTGCTTTATTTTTGGGCAAAATGGCCAATTTTAAATACATATTTGCTTACAAAAAATGGAATAATTTTTCAATTTTGATCAATCTAATTTATTGAAAATATGGATTAAATAAAGTTTTTTGAAAAAAACTATTGTAGATTGTTAACAAAAGATATTTAATATTTTGCGCCAAAATAAATCATTGATTGAAATTTTGCCCAATTTTGATCCAACATTCTGCTGAGGATTAAGCGTTGAAATATAACAGCCTTAACGATTTCCTAGATTACGTTAAAACACGTGATGCCTATCAACCAGAGTTTCTACAAGCAGTAGAAGAGGTGATGACCAGCCTGTGGCCATTCATTGAAAAGAATCCTCAATACGCTGCACATGGTCTGTTAGAGCGTTTAGTCGAGCCAGAACGTGCGATCCAGTTCCGCGTTTCCTGGGTAGATGATCAGGGTCAAACTCATGTGAACCGTGCGTTCCGTGTTCAATACAACTCGGCAATTGGTCCATTCAAAGGTGGTATGCGTTTTCACCCGTCAGTGAACTTGTCTATCCTGAAATTCTTAGGTTTTGAACAGACTTTCAAAAATGCCTTAACTACTTTGCCAATGGGCGGCGGTAAAGGCGGTTCAGACTTTGACCCTAAAGGTAAATCTGAAGGCGAAATCATGCGTTTCTGCCAGGCGTTAATGATCGAGCTTTATCGTCATTTAGGTTCAGACACAGATATCCCGGCGGGTGATATTGGTGTAGGTGGCCGTGAAGTTGGCTATATGGCCGGTATGATGAAAAAGCTGAGCAATGACACTTCATGTGTGTTCACGGGCAAAGGCTTAACATTTGGTGGTTCTTTGGCACGTCCAGAAGCAACAGGTTACGGTACAGTTTATTTCGCTGAGGAAATGCTGAAAACTCGTGGCGACAGCTTCAAAGACAAAGTCGTAGCAATCTCTGGTTCAGGTAACGTCGCGCAATACGCTGCTGAAAAAGCCATGTTCCTGGGCGCGAAAGTGGTTTCACTGTCTGACTCTAACGGTACTGTGTATGTGAAAGATGGTTTCACAGACGAATTGCTGAAAGAAGTGATGGATCTGAAAAACATCAAACGTGGCCGTATCTCTGAATTTGCGTCTAAACACGGTTTTGAATACTTGGAAGGCAAACGTCCTTGGGGTATCAAGTGTGACATCGCGCTGCCATGTGCAACTCAAAACGAGTTAAACAGTGAAGATGCTGAGGTATTACTGGCTAACGGTGCAATCTGTGTGGCTGAAGGTGCCAACATGCCGTCTACTTTAGACGCAGTTGAGAAATTCGTTGAGGCGAAAATTCTGTATGCACCAGGTAAAGCATCAAATGCTGGTGGTGTAGCGACTTCTGGTCTGGAAATGTCTCAAAACGCATTACGTTTGGGCTGGACGTTTGAAGAAGTAGATGAGCGTTTACACGCAATCATGAAAGAAATTCACCGTAACTGCGTGAAATACGGTACTCAGGAAGATGGTACTGTTAACTACGTAGACGGCGCAAACATTGCAGGCTTCGTAAAAGTTGCTGATGCAATGCTGGCTCAAGGCGTATACTAAGTTTTAACTGCGTATAAGCTGAAAAAACCGAGGCACTGACCTCGGTTTTTTTTATGGGTTATTTTTTAAGATCTGCTGTTAATTGATCCGGCCAGTTTCAACCGTCATATCGTGTACATAGGCATATTTGGATTGATCAGCCGCCGGGTTTTTCAGTTCATAACGCTTGACCCGAATAATCTGGCGTTCATTCGGATTGTGCTGAAAGCCTTCAATTTGGTCATAGAATAAAGTCCAGTCCTGATCAACTTGGGTTTTCAGACCCTGTTCATTGTATTTGACTTCGCGTACCTGCAAGCAGGTTTGTGGAGCAACGCCGGTACAGGCTTTGGTTTCCGGGGAAATTTCCAGGAAGATGGTTTCACCGGCCGACTGGTATTTGGTTTCCGGCGTCATTTTGCCCTGAAAAGTATGTTGCTGGCCATCTGCAGCGGTCAAGATTAAGCTCGGTTGTTGCGTATTTTTCATGTCCAGCTGCACGCTGACAGGTTTTTGGAACAGGGCAGCAGCAAAACGTTCCTGCTGCATGGCGCTGGCTTCACAGGCCATTTCAGTACTGATTAACATACCGACCTGCAACTGGTTGTTGTTAATCTGCCAGTTACCGCCCATCTGGTTACAGCTGGTGCCAATACTTAAACGGCCATTGTCATTAAAATTCAGGGTCAAGGGTTTGGCTGTGCCGGTATCTAAAGACCATTGGTAAGCGCTGACAATCTTATCGGCATTTTGTTGTTGTAATACAGACACTGCAAGATCTCCCGCACGTTGCAGATCACTACTCTGGCAAGCGGCCAAGCTTAAAGGGAAAAGTAAAATAGCTAAATATTTGAGTTTCATTTTATAAATAAAGCACTTATCGGAAATTTATCAGAATATAACCGATTTGCTATTTAAAAAAATGGATACATTTGCCCCTTTCCGGTTGCAAAATGTATCCATAAATAATTTTTTGTTAATAAATAATAAAAAGTTATGTTTGGTCGCGCTAGATTTTAGTCAAAACGGTAAATATCCATACCCAGTGCACCCATGGTAAAACTGCTATGCACAATACTAAAACGATGACCGGTGCCCATGCTAAAAAACAGGGGTGCCAGATGTTCGATAGTGGGATGGTTGCGATTGACATACGGAATGGTCGGCCAGTCCAGTACCGCATCATAGTCCTGATGCGCCAGTTTGCTGACCACATAATTACGGAAAGTCGAAGCCCATTCCGGCACCGCGCTGTGCTGGTTGTCCCAAGATAACTCTCTTAAATTATGGGTAATACTGCCTGAACCAATCAGCAGAATTTGGCGTTCTCGTAACACTGCCAAAGTCTGGCCAATCTTGTACAGATCTGCAGCCTGCAGATGCATCGGCAACGACACTTCAATTACCGGAATGTCCGCTTCAGGATACATATGCAGCAATGGCATCCATACCCCATGATCGCGCGGGCGGGTGCTGTTGGCATGCGCATTAAAACCGGCATTGGCCAGCAGCTGTAATACCTCTTCGGCCAGCTCAGGTTGTCCGGGCGCCGGATAGCGAATCTGGTACAGCTCTTCCGGGAAGCCGCGGAAATCATGCCAGGTTTCTGGACGAATACCGGTGTTGACTTCAAGACTGCGACTTTCCCAATGCGCAGACATCACCACAATCGCCTGCGGTTTCGGCAGATTGGTGCTTAAACGGACAAGTGCCGGCCCGACCTGTTCGGGATTGAGCGCGAGCATAGGCGAACCATGCGATATAAATAAGCCGGGAAGGGTCTGTAAATTCATAATGAAAGCCTATGTCACGATTCTGGTCCTATCATGTCAAAGCGACATGCTTTATTAAACCGGGTCGGGTTCAACAGAATGTTCTAAATACGAAACAATGGGTAGGGTTTTCTTAACCCGCCCGATGATAAGGATGATTATGGTTAATGCTCATGGCCCGGTACAGCTGTTCAATCAGCATCACTCGCACCAGTGGATGTGGCAGGGTCAGTTTAGATAAAGACCAGTGCCATGCTGCAGCTTTACGCACTGCTTCCGAATGACCATCCGGGCCGCCAATGGCCAGGGCAATATCATTGCCTTCCAGCATCCAGCCTTTCATGGTTTCAGCCAGTTTTTCGGTGCTGAATTCACGCCCACCCACTTCCAGTGCAATCAGGGTTTCATTGGCTTTCAGAGCATTTAAGATGCTATCACCTTCAATCTGCCGGTATTTTAAAATATCGGCTTCTGAATCATTTTTGCCACGTTTGGCCATCGGCAATTCAATAATCTGGGTTTGTACAAAAGGCTGTATACGTTTGAAATAATCTTCAAAACCAGTCAGTACCCAAGCCGGCATTTTTTGACCAATGGTCAGAATACGGATTTTCATAATAAAACAGGCAAGAAAATGAAAAGTAATTATAACCTTGAAAGCCGCTTGTGCAGGAGAAAAGACACAATTTGAAATTGTAATCTGTATGCTGCTGTTGCTTTAATGAGCCACAGGACAATAAAACCTGCTTTTGTATGGAACAATAATAAATGTGGTTATTTCAACAGATTAAAAACGGTTTAGGGATATTGGGTTGTACTTTGCTGCTGGGCTGGATGCAGCCGCTATCCGCCGCCATTTCATTATATGAACCGGCTGATCCGCAAAATTTGAAAGTCTATTTGCAGCAGATTATCGGGCCGCCGGGTGTGTACCGCAATCATAAAAATATTGAAGAATTGAACCGGGTTTCGGCCTGGATTAAAGAGCAGATGCGTTTATTCGGCATTCCATGCCAGTACCAGACTTATCCGGTGAATGGAAAAAGTTATCGCAATGTGGTCTGTCATTTAAAGGTTGGCCGTTCAGATCGGGTGATTTTAGGTGCGCATTATGATGTGCATGGTAACCAGAAGGGCGCTGATGACAATGCTTCCGGTGTGGCCGGATTAATTGAAATAGCGCGTATTTTAAGCCAGGAAAAAACCAAGCTGCCGCATAATGTCGAGTTTGTTTTTTATACCCTGCAAGAAGCACCGTATTATCAGACCGAGTTTATGGGCAGTCAGGTACATGCCAAATCTATTCTGGCCGAAAAAGAGCATATTCAGGCAGTCTATGTGCTGGAAATGATTGGCTACTATGATTCGCGTTTAATCCAGCAGTATCCGATGGGATTAAAATGGATTTATCCAAGTCATGGCAATTATATTGCCGCGATCAGTAATTTTCAGTCCAATGCGCTGGGTGAGCAATACTGTCAACAGATGCGCCTGTTAGATAAATTGCAGTGTGAACGGCTGGTGATGCCGGCGTTTGTCAGTGCAGCCGGTTTCTCGGATCATCGCAGTTATTGGCAGCATGATATTCCGGCGCTACTGATTACCGATACTTCGCATTATCGTAATCCGAATTATCATACCGAAAAGGATACGCTGGATACTTTAAATGTCACCAAAATGGGCCAGGTGATTGATGGGCTGATTCATCAACTGCTCGGGGCAACGCCATAAGCGGCCATAAAAAACGCAGCCCTGAAATAGAGTAGGACTGCGGTCAAACAGGCCATTCATCTGGAGTTTGAATGGCCATACGATGAGCAGGAATAAAAAAAGAAACTTACAGCAATATGCTCTGTATTATTATAGATGGAGATGAACGGAAATTTTTCAAGTGGAACATTTCATCACCCGAAAACAACAAAAGAGAGCCGAAGCTCTCTTTTGTGGAGAAGATATGAAGGCACCACTTAGTGACGTGCAGCCTTACCCTCTTCTACCGGTTTTACAATCGGTGCTTTCACCAGTGGTTTTGGCATTGAGGTTAATGCCAGCGGTAAAATCTCATCAATGGATTTCACTGCTTTAATTTCCAGACCGTCTTTGACGTTATCCGGAATTTCCGCCAGGTCACGGACGTTTTCCTGTGGAATAAACACCAGTTTAATACCACCACGGTGTGCGGCTAACAGTTTCTCTTTCAAGCCACCAATGCGCATAGCACGACCACGCAAGCTGGTTTCACCAGTCATGGCAATATCCGGACGGATTGGAATACCGGTAAAGGCTGATACCAGCGCGGTAGTTAGCGCCAGACCTGCCGATGGACCATCTTTTGGTGTTGCACCTTCAGGTAAATGCACGTGTACATCAGTTTCAGCAAAGACTGAAGATTCAATGCCCAAAGAGTCGGCACGGGTACGCACTACTGTCATGGCTGCTTTAATCGACTCCTGCATGACATCACCGAGTGAACCGGTGGTAATGAAAGTACCTTTGCCTTTCATGGTCGCCACTTCAATGGTCAGTAATTCACCGCCCACAGAGGTCCAGGCCAAGCCATTCACGCGACCCACTTCTGCTTCTTCTTCCGCCATGCCGAAGTCGAATTTGTGTGGACCCAAGTAGTCTGGCAAGTTGCCCGCGTTGACCTCAACCTGCAGGTTTTTGGCTTTTTTGCTGACCGCTTCTTTGACCACTTTACGTGCAATTTTGGACACTTCACGTTCCAGGCTACGCACACCGGCTTCACGGGTATAACGACGTACGATGTCACGAATTGCTTCTTCATGTACGGTCAGTTCTTTGCCACGTAAACCGTTATTCTTGATGGCTTTTGGCACCAGATAACGATCGGCAATATTCACTTTTTCTTCTTCGGTATAACCCGGAAGACGAATCACTTCCATACGGTCCAGAAGCGCTTCGGGAATATTCATGCTGTTGGCAGTACAGATAAACATCACTTCAGACAGGTCCAGGTCCAGATCTAAATAGTGATCATTGAACTTGTTGTTTTGTGATGGATCGAGTACTTCCAGCATCGCCGAGGCAGGATCGCCACGGTAGTCTTGCGCCATCTTGTCAATTTCGTCGAGCAGGAACAGCGGGTTCTTGACGCCAACTTTGGTTAAAGACTGCACAATTTTACCCGGCATTGCACCAATATAGGTACGACGGTGACCACGGATTTCCGCTTCATCACGGACCCCGCCTAGCGCCATGCGCACAAATTCACGGCCAGTGGCTTTGGCAATTGATTCACCCAAAGAGGTTTTACCAACACCCGGAGGACCCACCAGACACAGAATCGGGCCACGCAGTTTTTTCACGCGTGATTGAACTGCCAGATATTCCACAATGCGTTCTTTGACTTCGTCCAGACCATAGTGATCGGCATCCAGAATTTCCTGCGCTTTATTCAGGTTGATGCTGACTTTGCTGGCCTTGTTCCACGGCGTATCCAGAATTACTTCAAGATAGTTACGGACCACCGCCGCTTCACTCGACGCCGGTTGCATGGCTTTTAACTTGCGCAGTTCAGATTCGGCTTTTTTACGCACGTGTTCTGGTAAATCAGCTTCGGCCAAACGTTTTTCAATTTCCGCAACGTCATCTTCCGCACCGCCATTCATATCGGAAAGTTCGCGCTGAATGACTTTCATTTTTTCATTCAGGAAGTATTCGCGCTGGTTTTTTTCCATCTGGCGTTTGACAGAATCATGCAGGGTTTGCTCAATCTGCTGTTCTTCAGACTGTTGCAGCAAATAGGTCATGAGTTCCTGTAAATGTGCTTCAAACTCGTCGTGTTCCAGGAATTTCTGTTTCACTTCGATATTCAGTGGAACGCGGGTCGCCACAAAAAACAGCAATTGCAGCAGGTCATCAATTTTGTTGACCGCAGCAATCAGTTCACGCGCATTACGTAATTTTGCTTCGGCATATTGTGCAAACAGGGCACGCAATTCGAGCACACGTGTGGCCTGAACCTCACTGTCTACCGCAACCGTCATTGGGCTTAACTGATGTTCTGCTTTTAGATGGTCCTCTTCTTCGATAATTTCGACCAGCTTCGAGCGATGCAGACCTTCAATCAGGACTTTGATGCAGTTCTCATCATTTTCGTGATTCACAACTTGCACAATCTTCGCGACAGTACCGTATTGATATAAATTGTCGTGATCAATTTCTTCTGTAAGCGAATCTTTTTGCGCAACTACAAATACTAGATTGTCACTGTTACGAGCCACATCAACTGCATTGATCGATTTTTCACGACCTACAAATAGCGCAATTTGCATGTGCGGATAAACCACCACGTCACGTAGCGCTAAAAGCGGTAATACACTTGGAACCTGAGGCTCTAAGGTTTGTTCATTCATAATAATTTCAGACATGGGCACTCCTAATGAGTGACAACGGTGTTGCCATGTTTTTTATAGTGATGGGTAATTTAAAAATTACAAGGGCCGAAGCCTATAAATTGTTAGAAATTTAGCTAAGTTGATGATTTTAATTCATTGTTAATGATTATAAATCGCAAACTTGCGCTGAAAAGAATACTGGAAATGTGGACTGATCAGGGCATCTAACGGCTGATCCCAGGCCTCACGCGCCAAAGGGACATCCACAATCTGGAAATCATGACACAGCCCGACCCGCAGCGGTGTGGTCGGGGCGCTGGCCAGCGTTTTATCATAATAGCCGCCGCCCATCCCAATCCGGGTTCCGTGCCGGTCACAGGCCAGTAAAGGCATCAAGAGCAGATCAAGTTCGGAGACATGCTGGCCACGACTGGCCATCGGTTCCTGCATACCCAAACGATGGTAGGCAAAGCGTTTATTACGATATTGACCTTGCTGGATACGCACCCAGACCAGCCGGTCATTCATATTACAGATCATTGGTAAATACACCTGTTTACCTTGGGCAAAACAGAGTTCAATGATTTTAGTGGTATGAATTTCACCAAAGGCATGTAAATACACGCCAATTTTCTGAGCCTGCCGATACGCCGGCCATGCACGTAACCGCTGCAATACCTGCTGCTCAGCCTGACGTTGCTGAAAGCGGTTTAACTGGCGGCGTTGTTTGCGCAGCTGTTTACGGAGCTGGATCAGGTCGTGGGTCACAGAGCAGGGCATAAAAACAAGTGGTGCCCGCAGTTTAATCCTTTCTGCACAACTTGCAAAGGGAGCAGGACCGTTACAGATTTTCACTAATAAGATGTATTGCAAAAACCGGAGCTTATTGATGCTCGATCTGCAAGATCAAATGGGCTTCCGTCGGATTTTACAGCAAGCGGATAGATTTCTAGGGCCTGTTGTCTTTATGCTGATGCAGTGTTGATACGTGAGTATGACAAGAACAAATTAAAAATGAACACATGGTTAGGAAAACAATAACATGGACTATAAAAATACCCTGCGTAAATATCTGCTGCCGGCCGTTTGTGCTGTCACGGCACTCAGCGCTAGCGTTGCTCAGGCAGCCTCTACAGAAATGCCTGCACCGGCCAATTCCAAACAGGTTTTCTTTGTGGGCAATAACTGGGATGGAACGGTCACAGTGATTCGTCCTTCCGGTGATTTTGGCAAGATTGGGGTGGTGAATATGATTCCGGACCGCAAACAGCGGCTGCTGGAAATTCATTTAAATCCAATCAAGCTAATTGCCTATACCTACATTCAGCAAACCGCGGGCGAGGGCAATGACCAGCTGGTCGATGATATGTACTCCACTCCAGATGGCCAGTCAATTGTGGCCTCGCGGCCAAGCTTTGCCGATGTGGTGTCAATTAATATCAAAACCGGAAAAATTAACTGGCGCACACCGGTAGAAGGCTTCCGTGCGGATCATATGGCGGTATCACCAGATGGTCAGCGTGTGGCGGTGTCAGCTTCTTCTGGTAATGTGGTGCATGTCTTGGACATTCATACCGGTAAAGAGCTGGGCCGTTTTGCAACGGGCGATAAGCCCCATGAAAACATCTATTTTGCCAATGGCAGCAAAATTCTGAACTCGGCGATTGGGAATGTGGAAACCTCACTCGATGCACAGTGGCAGGATTTCACCAAGGGCAAACGCTATATTACCATCGCCGATGCCAATACCTATAAGGTGCTGAAAAAAATTGATTTGCGTCCGGCTTTAGATGCTTTTGGACGTAAAGACCTGTCGAACTCGGTACGTCCGATGGTGTTCAGTAAAGATGAAAGCAAGCTCTATGCGCAGGTATCTTTCTTTAATGGTCTGGTCGAATATGATTTAAATCAGGACAAGATTACTCGCATCGCCCAGCTGCCGGGCAGTAGCACTATTCCTAAAGACCGGACCAAATGGGTCAATGACTCGCGCCATCATGGTTTATCCATTAGTGCCGATGGGGAAAAGCTCTGTGTAGCAGGCACCATGGATGACTATGCCACTATTGTGGACCGGCGCACCTTACAGGCCACTCAGCTCATTCCGGCCGGTAAACCGTATTGGGCTACGCGCAGTCCAGATGGCAGAAGCTGTGTAATTTCAGAAAGTGAAACTGATGTAGTGACCGTGATTGATTTTGCAACGGGCAATAAAGTGCTGAGTGTGCCAGTGGGGAACCATCCGCAACGGGTTCGTGTTGGTTATGTGCCAGCCGACTGGTCGACGCCTTAATGGTTGAGCTGTGAGGAGGAGTCAGACAGCAGCAGGAATGCGCTGGCTGATTCTGCTCGTTGATTATGCCTATGAAAAAAATCAATCTTGGATTGTGGCTTGGAATTGGCCTGTTGGTGCTGTTAACCGGATTGATCTTGTGGTTTTTCCGGCCAGTATCGCAACAGGCTGTTGCTAAACCCAAGCCAGTTTCATCCTCTGTTACTGCTGTGAATCCAGCGGTAGATGTAAGTCAGGCAGAGCCGAATGTTTCTGAATCGGTAGTGGAGACCAGTACAGAGCATTCACCTGAATTGTTGGCACGCCGTGAGCAGTTATATCGGCAATTTGCTGAAATCAGTACTGGCTTTGGGCAGGGGCAAAAGCCGGAGTTGCGCGCCGTTAGTCAATTGCTGGCAGAGCAGAAAGCGCTGGTGGCAGCAAACGTTGTGCAAAAACCAGAAGCCATCAGCCTGCTGGATTTTTTACAGCAGATATTACCTGAAATGAGTCATGAAATTGAGCAGAATAAAAGGGAAATTGAAGGGATTAAATAGCAAGAAAAGTTACATATTTATTAAGATGGTAATAGAGATAAGATTAAGACTTTTCAACCGCACCACAGCATCTCTCATCTTCCGCAAGAGCAGCGTGGCTATTTGTTAGTACAACTAAAAATGGTCAAATTAAAACCTTAATTTTAGATGTCAAAATATAAAATTATGATAAAGTGATACATATCACGCTTTTTTGTCTGGTTTGGGGTTAGTGTTGCTGAAGCGTTTACTTTTATCACTAAGGCTAAATCTGCGTAAACTGATTCTGTACTCGACCATTTTAAGTGTGTCGGGCTTATTCGTGGTGAGCTTGTTTATTTTGAATTATGTGATTAAAGATCAGTTAATTCAAAACTCGCTATCAGTAAATGAAAAATATGCAGAAAAAATAGCGGTCAGCGCCAACCAGCACTTTAGTGATATGCTTAAAGAGCTGGAATATAGCGCCAAACAATTAGAACAGGATATTAATAATCCGGAATTAACCTATGCCGAAGTGAAGCGGCTCAAATATCAGTCAGATAATTTTAACAGCATTTTACTGGTCGATCCTCAACAGCAGATGCTGGCCTATGCACCCAAAAGTTTAGCTTTAAGTTTTCAGCAAACCTATAGCACGCCCGGAATTATTGAGTCCTTACAGCAGAAAAAAACCTATATTTCATCGCCTTACTGGTCGGTAAAGGGCAATCTGGTCATTCTGATGTCACAGCCAATTTATCATCAGCAGCAGTATCTGGGCATGATTAGCGGGACCATTTATCTACAACAGAAAAATGTCATTAATGACATGCTCTCGACCCAATATGATTATAAAAATAGTCATCTGTATGTACTGGATCAGGATGACCGGATTATTTTCCATCCCGATGAAAATCGTATTGGCGAAAAAATTATCAATAATAGCGGACTGGCTTATATTCGACAGCATCAGAAAGGTTCCATTCAGCTGACCAACAGTTTGGGTGTCGATAATCTTGCCGGTTTTGCCCATATTCCCAGTGTCAACTGGATCGTGATTTCACAGCAACCAACAGATGCCTTGCTGGCACAAGCGCATACTTTACTGTTCAAAGTATCGGTGGGCATTTTTATTTTCTATCTGTTTATCTTTTTGCTGGTCTGGTGGATTTCCAACTTTATTTCATCGCCTTTAAACCGCTTGGCCAAAATGGCCAGTATGCTGAATCAGCATGATATTCAGGATAAAATTAAAAAAGTCGATCCCTGGTATTTTGAGGTCTTAAAATTCAGAACCTCGTTATTACTTAGCTCGGAAAATTTTAGAAACCGGATTACGGAGCTGAAACAGCATGTCAATACCGACCCCTTGACCGGTTTATATAATCGCCGTGGTATGGAGGTGTTTTTAAAGGAGCTGGTCAATACCCAGACCGCATTTGCGGCCTTGGCCATTGATATTGATTTTTTTAAGAAAATTAATGATCAGTATGGGCATGATCAAGGTGACGTGGTACTAAAAACGCTCGCGCAAATAATGCAAACTAATTTTAGGGAACATGATATTTGCTGTCGTAGTGGTGGCGAAGAATTTTTGGTACTGATGACCACGGCAGATCCGCTTGTAGCACATAAAGCCGCTGAACGACTCAGACTAACCATGCAAGACAACCAGATTAACCAGATGGGACAAATCACGATTTCTATTGGCATCGCGTTCTGGCCAAAAGATGCCGTCGATGTGGCTGCAGTACTAAAAATTGCAGATAATAAACTTTATGAAGCAAAACATAGTGGGCGGAATTGCATCCGTTCTACAGTCAAGTCGTCTGCTTAAAAATTTTGCTGAACTGCAATCTTGTGAAGATGTTAATCAAATCGATCTTACTGATTTAATTCGGGATGGCGTTCTTTTAAGATGGGTTGTATCTACAAGAGGGCTTAACGGTTAGTTGGAAGCTTTAAAAGATTAGAGCGAGAGAATCATTACTTATAAAAAAGAGGAAATATAGAAATTCTGAGGACTGAATAGAGGATAAATCAGCTAAACCCTCCGACGGTGCCGCTGCATGTGTCGTTACCCTGAACCCGATGAGTTCAAAGCTGGTTGCATGAATTAAGCAATATTAGAATGTATTGAACAATAAAAATAAATCCATAACAAATTAATTTTCATAAATATTTTTGCTAATACGCTATCTAAATATAGAAAACGATTTTAAGCAATATTTTTACAGTATACACTGGGTATACATGGAATTTAAGCTGTATTTTTTGCATTGAGGTATACACTGGGTATACATTTTATAGAATAAAAAAAGGCCTATATGGCCTTTGATAAAATTGAGTATTAATTGGATTGGGAGGTATTCATATACCTATTTTTAACTAAAAACTCTATTACATCTCTTTTTGTGTAACCAACTTTTCTAGGCCCTACTTTAACAAAAGGAATTCCATTACCTTGGCATCGTTTAGCCTGAAGCCATGAGAGTGACATATCGCATACTAATGCGACTACTTCGGGTGAGAACACTGCATCCTCGGGAAGATTCCAAAATTGATGAATTGAGCTCAAACGTTGCTCTTCTGACATACGAGCAATACGATCTAATCTTTGTTTCATTAAATTTTTTATTTCCTATAACAGTTTTGCTATTTAGATATATCTGGAGAAATATCTTGTGATGGCTAAAACGTAACACATGATTTTTTTTTAAAACTCGTTTCGTTTAAAAATTCAAAAAAATGGTTATTAATAAAATTTATGAAATAAAAAAAATCACATCTATGCTTGCTGAATTAATCATTTAAGCCTGCTTGTTATGTACAAGATTTGGTACTTAAACCCCAAATGTCATGAGTTAAGTACCAAATTTGGTATCTTAAGCATCAACTTAAAAATGATTTTTATTTTTTCAAAAAGGGTTGGAGCACATCTAAAAGACTCTCACCATTTTTACGATGGATTATTTGTGCAGACATCCCCAATTTTTTTGGTCCATCCACATCAGCTAGTTGGGTATCGCCAATGAACAATACTTCATTGGGTTGGCACTTTAATTGATTTAAAAAATATCGATATATCGTTGGATCAGGTTTATTTGCACCGACCTTAAAGCTCCATGCATAAGCATCTAAAGGCGGGAGTATGCTTTGTGCTCTTTCACCATAAGGCGTCGCTGCATTGGAACAGATTGCCAATTTATACCCTAAATTTTTAAGCTCAATGAGCGTGGGAATTGAATCTTCAAAAGCATGCATATGTTTTAAATCATGTTGAAGATCGTCGTTCATTTCAGCTAACAAGGGGACAGGGAGTTGATAGCCAAGATAAGAAGCGATTGTTTCAAAATCGCCATCTAGCGACATGATCGTCGCAGCATCATTTGGTTGTGGTTTACGCCCTTGCTGTTTAAGCCATTTCATCATTTTTTTATAAGGTGATTGGCTATTTTTAATTTCAATTAGCGTACCAAATACATCAAAGGCTACTGCTTTATAAGGTCGTTTACTCACTATTCTTATCTCATTAAAAGTTTAAGCATATGGTCTAGCGTTTTATATCAACTCTTTTATTCATCAAAATTTAAGTCAGAATCATTTAAAGAGGAGGGCGAACTGAACTTTTCTGCTTTATTTGATTAACTTAAATTCAAACCTATCTGTTCAGGTGAATGCCAAAGCATTTTTAAGTGTCCTA
>NZ_JBMXBO010000012.1:0-94254 GCF_049546925.1 Acinetobacter sp. AND/436 | reverse complement strand
AATCAACCAGTAAAAATCCACACAAGTTGTTCTTCATAATCTCTTAATGATCTTTCTAACACCTCGTCAGTGCCAGAAGCTGGACTCAAAACACTCAACAACTCAGCACTTCGTGCTTCGTTCGTTTTCGTTTATCTCGTCGGTATGGGGTGCATTCTAGAGAAATTTAAAAGCTTTGCAAGCACATTTTATAAAGTTTTAAGAAAAAAGTACCTGTCTGGTTATTTTTAAACCAAATTGCTGCATATTTCATCTGTATTACTAAGTTTAGCTAAGTAATTATAAAAATAAAGTAGTCCACTTAGACTTTAAATCTATAAATAAAAAACCAGCCGAAGCTGGTTTTATAATCTTTTCATTTTATTGCGGTTTTTAATTGGCCTGTTCTGCCAGCCACGACATAAATTTTTGTCGTTCTGTTTTAGACGCTTGTTGCCACAGCTGAATCAGTTGCTGATCTGCACCGGCAACATTGCTAACAGTTGCAACGGGTTTGGTTGTCACGACTGCTTGCGGACTATACACCGCTGCTGGTTGTGTCACCGATACAGGTGCGGCCTGCGCAGCTTCTGTTGAAGAAGTACTAAATAAGTTTTGTAAAATGCCACGGTTTAAATCTTTGGCTCCAGCCTGCTGCACCAGCAGCTGATTTTTCGCATCAAATAAACCGAATACCGGCTGCTTGGCAAACTCCTTGGCATCATCATGCGTTTTTGGTGGATTCACCAGCCCTAAACGGTATGTGGCTTTATCTTGTAAAACCGGAGTTTTAATATGCACGATGCCCGAACGTACAATATCGTGTGAACCAATGCCCGGATGCTCTTCAAAAAACTGTACATAACGTACGCTCAGCACATTCTCGCCAGGCTGCACGCTATAGTTATGATTACTGCTAAACAGACGGCTTTTCACTTCCTGACCATTTAAACCTTCAACCTTAATTTCTTCCGGTGCCGTAATGGTCACTGCGGAAAAAGCTGTACTACTTAAACTTAAAGCCAGTGCTGCGAAGGATAAACGTAAAGCCATGCTGTTCACTCTAGTCGATTGTTCAATTTTAGTTGCACTATGCAGCGCTGAAATGACAGTTTTATGACAAAAATGGGGAAAGCCCAATTTCTCTCTTTTTAGTGTCGTTTTGCCATAAAAAAGAGCGCTGAATGCGCCCTTTCTTTGGTTTAGCTATGCAACTTAGTGAAAAGTTTTAAAACGATCTGCATCATTCATAAACTCTTTATCACCCGCTGGTGCTTCAATTGAACCGAACACCAGTTGCGCTCTTAATTTCCAGTTGGCTGGTACATCAAAGGTCGCCGCAACTTCTTCATCAATAATCGGGTTGTAATGCTGTAGCGATGCACCAATGTTGTTTTCTGCCAGCGCAATCCAGGTTGCAAACTGGGCAATCCCTGTTGAATGCTCTGACCATACCGGGAAGTTATCTGCGTATAGTGCAAATTGTTCTTGCAGTGCTTTCACGACATCTTGGTCTTCATAGAATAACGCAGTACCAAAACCTGCGGCAAAGCTGCTGATTTTGCTGTCAGTTGATGCAAAGTTTTCAGCCGGCACCATTTTACGCAAGGTTTCACGTACAATTTCCCAGAATTTGGCATGTGACTCACCAAACAGAATCACCACACGTGAAGTTTGCGAGTTAAACGAAGATGGGCTTAAACGAACGGCTTCTTTAATAATTTCTTCAATTTTCGCTTCGTCTAGCGCCACATTTTTACCAATTGAGTAAATGGTACGGCGTTTAAGTAAATGATCTTTAAATGACATATCTTTTTCCTTGGTATGGTCTTGTGTTTATAACAGATGGATTTATCTTAACGGCTGCCTGGGCTGGAAAATAGCCCCAGTTTTATAACAATGTGTTGCATTTATGGAACAATAACCGCGCTTATCGTAGATTTTATGAAAACAAGTTAAATTTTAAAGCACGTCAAAGCGGATGGAGCATCATTCCTGCTCTAGGTTTAGATCAATTATTAGGTTTTCTTCCAGTTTAAAGGATATATAAAAAAACTCCGCAAATCGCGGAGTTTTTGAGCTGCTTATTTGTCTGTTTCAAACAGCGCTGCCACAAAGGACTTGGCTGAAAATGGACGCAGGTCATCAATTTTTTCACCCACCCCAATAAAGCGGATAGGCACATGGGTACGGCTGGCAATATTAAACAGCACACCACCTTTGGCGGTACCATCCAGTTTGGTAATAGTTAGACCGGTCAAGCCGACCGCTTCATCAAACATTTCAACCTGGTTAATCGCATTCTGACCGGTACCGGCATCTACCACCAGCATCACTTCATGCGGTGCAGTGGCATCAATTTTTTGCATCACGCGTTTGACTTTGGTCAGTTCCTGCATCAAATGACCTTTGTTATGCAAACGTCCTGCAGTATCAGCAATCAAGACATCCATACCTTTGGCACGCGCACTTTCAAAGGCATCAAAAATAACCGAAGCACTGTCTGCACCATGACCTTGTGCGACCACAGCAACATCATTACGCTCGCCCCAGATTTGTAACTGTTCAGTCGCTGCTGCACGGAAGGTATCACCAGCGGCCAGCATGACTTTCTTGCCTTCACCTTGTAAACGTTTGGCCAGCTTACCAATGGTGGTGGTTTTACCCACACCATTCACGCCCACCACCAGAATGACATATGGATTTTTATTCGAATCAATATGTAACGGTTTAACACGCGGCGCCAGTAAAGCCACCAGCTCTTCCTGCAAGGCTTTATACAGCGAGTGTGAATAAATCAGATCACCACGCGCAGTACGTTCAGTCAGGTTGGCAATAATGGTTTTGGTGGCATCGACACCAATATCGGCCACCAGCAATTGCTCTTCAACTTCTTCTAAAAGTTCATCATCAATTTCTTTACCACCAATTAAGATGTTGACCATCCCATCGGCAAAGTTTTTACGGGTTTTGGTTAACCCTTCTTTCATACGGCTAAAGAAACCGCCTTTTGATTTCTCTTCAGCTGCTTCTGTGGCTACAGGCGCAGAAACAGGTGCTTGTTCTACTTTAGGTGTTTCAACGATAGGTACATTTACCGCAGGTAAACTTGGTAAAGTGACATCGTCATCCCCGATATCAGCATCAATCAAAAATTTATTTTGCCCATTAGATTGCTGTTGCATGCCGAATCCTTGAAAAGCAGTGCGTTAAAAAGTTGGATTCTAACATAAACTGCCCGCTTTGACTTGTCATTGCCAATCATGTGTCGCAGGCTGCAAAAAGTTACAGGATTCCCTTGCTTTCACTGCCCCGTTTCTGAAGAATGAAAGCAAATACAGATGCATTGCGGATCATCTTTGTGATACTGAACAATAAAATTTTGCCTGCTGTGGTTCATCATTTAAAACAACAACGTTTCGCCCTTACCCTACTTCTGATCGGTTTCTCATCGAATGCTTTGGCGGCCAATACTCAAAGCGAGCTGGCACGCAGTACCGTTGAAACCACGTTAAAAAACGGTTTAAAAGTGATTATTCGTGAAGATCATCGTTCGCCAATGGTGATGACTCAAATCTGGTACAAAGTTGGTAGCAGTGATGAGTCGGGAAATTTACTCGGTATTTCCCATGCACTGGAACACATGATGTTCAAAGGCACACATAAAGTGCCGAATGATGAGTTTACCCGACTCAGCCGGATTTACGGCGGTCGGGTCAATGCCTCGACCTTTACCAATTACACCAATTATTATCAGCTGTATCCAAAAACCTATTTTCCGATGGCGCTGGAGCTTGAAGCCGACCGGATGCGTAATTTATTGCTGCGCCAGCAGGATTTTGCCACCGAAATCAAAGTGGTGATGGAAGAACGGCGCCAGCGTACCGATGACAATCCCCGTGCTTTGGCTTTTGAACGGTTTAAATGGATTGCCTACCCGACCAGTCATTATCGCCAGCCAATTATTGGGCATATGAAAGATCTGCAAAATATCCAGCTGGAGGATTTACGTCAGTGGTACAAGCAGTGGTATAGCCCGAATAATGCCATTTTAATTATTGTCGGCGATGTTAATGCTGAAGCGGCCTTGCTGCAGGCGCAAAAATACTTTGCCGATATTCCAGCGCGCAGCCTGCCGGCCCGCAATGATGTCCGCGAATTTGAACGTCTGGGCTATCGGCACATGGAACTGAATTTTCCGGTTCAGGTGCCGAATTTGTATATGGCCTGGAATGTCCGTTCACTAACGACTGCGACCAATCCGCAAGATGCCTATGCACTGACCATCATTCAGCATTTATTAGACAGCGGTATTTCTTCGCGCCTGCAACAGCGTCTGATTCGCGAGCAAAAACTCTTAAGTGCCTTAAGCGTCAGCTATGATCCGTATAATCGTGGCGACAGCCTGTTTACCATTTCAGCTTTACCGGTGGATGGCGTGGATCTGGCCGAAGCTGAACAGGCGATTCAGGCTGAAATTGAACGCCTAAAAACCGAGCTGGTGCATGAACAGGAAGTGAAACGCGTGACAGCCAAGTTTGTGTCGAATTTGCTTTATAGTCAGGATGATCTGGCTGGACAGGCCAAGATGATGGGCAATCTGGAAGTCAACGGATTGAGTTATCGCCTGATGGATGAATTACCTCAGCATTTTGAAACCGTACGCCCGCAAGACATTCAACGCGTCGCCAATGTCTATTTTGTGCGTGACAATTTGACCACCTTATATTTGCGTCCACACAGCAAGTCACCCTAAAGGATACCGACATGCCCTATTTCCGTTCCTGCGTTCTGGTGGCCAGCTTATTTGCGATCAGTTCTGCGCAGGCCAATGTCAATACCACCACCGAAGTGGATGAAAATCCAAATACCTTACAATCTCTGCCGCTGCTGCAAAGTCTCAGAAATATTAATCAGCAGAAATTGGATTATCGCGCGCCTTATGTGCATGACCTGAATAACCGTTATCAGGTCAGAACCCTATTTGTGGAAACACAGGATTTGCCAATTCTGGATATTCAGCTGACCTTTAATGCCGGTGCCGCGCGTGATCGGGAAATTGAAAGCGGCTTATACGGCGTGGCCAATATGGCCGCCCAGCTCTTAGATGAAGGCACGCCCAAATATAATGCACAACAAGTGGCTGCCGTGTTTGAACAGGTCGGCGCGCAGTTTAGCGCGCGAGCCTATCGGGATATGTTTATTGTCAAATTACGGGTGCTGTCTGACCCGGAAAAACTGGAACCGGCTTTAGCCATGATGATGGAACTGCTCAAACATGCCACCTTTGAAAAACAGAGCATTGGCATGGTGGTCAGCAATAACCAGCTGGGACAAAAACAGCTGAAAGAAAATCCCAGCCGGATGATGGAGATTCAGCTGTATCGCAGCTTATATGGGCAACATCCTTATGCCCAGCCAATTAACGGCACCAATGGCAGTATTCAGCGGATTCAGCCCAAACATCTGCAACAGTTCCGTGAGCAGTTTCTGGTGGCGCAGAATATGAATATTGCCATTACCGGAAAAATGCAGGCCAAAGCAGCTTTAAATCTGGCAGAACGTATTGCCGGCAACTTAGCGCAAGGTCAGGCGGCTGCACCACTCCCCACACCCATCACAGCAAATGGCTTTCAGATTGTACACATGCCCTATCAGTCCAGTCAGGCGCATATTGTGCTCGGTCATATTGGCACCACACGTCATGATCCAGACCGGCTGGCTCTAGAAGTGGCCAATCGTATGCTCGGCGGTAGCGGCTTTCATTCTGTTTTGATGAAAGAACTGCGGGTAAAACGCGGCTATACCTATGGCGCATCCAGCAGCATGAGTTTTAGTCAGGCACCGGGTGTATTTCGCATCAGCTACTCAACCCGGCAAGATCAGCTAATGGACAGTATTCGTGTCGCGCATAAGGCACTGGTCGATTTTGTCCGTGAACCGATTGATCCGAAACAGCTGGAAGAAACCAAAAACGGCTTGTTAAGAGCCTATCCCAACCATTACAGCAGCAATGCCAGTATTAATGCCCAGCTCGGCAGTTTGGGATTTTATGGACAATCGGCACAGAGCCTGAGTGAATATTCAGTGCAGCTCAGTAAAATTAGCGCCGAAGATGTGCAAGCTGCGGTACGCCGGCATCTGCATCCGGAACATCTGACCGTGATTGTAGTCAGTGAAAGTTTAGACAAAGCGGCTTTAGAACAAGTTTTACAACACAATTTACAGACCACCGGCAGTCAATCGCTTCCTCAGGTTGAAGATATTCCGGCGATTAATATGCCTCCACATCCAGAGGAGGAAGTTGTTTTGCCTGACCCAGTTCCATCTGATGGGCCTGCATCAATTTAAGATATTGCCCATAACGCACCTGTGGCTGCTGCATTAAGCGCACAGCCATCTCCTGAGTTTCAGGATACATCGACTGCTGTGACAGATACTCAATATTCTGAAATTGTACGGACCCGACCGGGCGATAAAGTGCAATGGAAGATAACAGGAGAATAATGACAATAATGCTGACCACTACCCCATTATAAATTTGCTCTAACGTGAGTCGTGATTTTAATTGAATGAATAATTGAGAAATTTTTTGTATTGCGTCATGCATAGCCTACCTCGAATAGCCGTAGTGTAGGATGCTAGCGGTATTTGCACAAGATAGATGGCTCAATTTTACCCGAACTGGTGAGTAAAAGTGAGCCACTGCTGCTTAAGTCATCAGCGCGCGGAATACGGTATACAGGATAATACCCGCGACAATGGCCAGCACAATGAAGATGGCAAAGATACTGACCCCTTTTTCGGCATCAGCCGGATGCAGTTCATCATCATCGGCAATGCTGATTAGCTCACCATTATAAATACGGTAGAATTCTTCACGCTGCTGTGGATCGAGTGTACTGGTAAAGTCATGCACACGTTTACGCTGCGCCAGACAATACTCACCTAAATGAATTTCCTGATGGAACACTGCCTCATCGAGTTTTTTACGGTGATGATGGGCCAGCTCGATAATCTGCTCCGCACGTAAAGGCAGATCAAAGTTAAAACCGTCTATTGTATTTGTCATGTGGCTCTCCTTTTTATGTTACCTTTCTTATATGCATATCATAATAAAATTATAGAGTGTTCAATGTTTAATCATGTAAACTTGAAATATCACGGATCTGCCCCATCTCTTAGTTGACATTTCCACAAATGTGTAATATTAGTTTAACACAACCTCGATAAACTATTATTTAGACTGGCTATACAGTCTTTATTGCGATCATAATTAAAATAAAGGAGTTTTATATGATTCAGAGTATCTCTCACCATGATCTTGAAATTGCATATGCAAATGCGGTTAACACCATTCAATCACAGATGAACTTCCAAGATGCTGTGGCTGAACTTGAACAGGTTGCCCGCGCGGGTCATGGCAAAGCCGCTATGTTCTTAGCTGAACTGTACTATCAAGGCTTCCGCGTAGAACGCGATTCACTCAAAGCACAGTACTGGCAGAATATGGCCACCATGCAAGCATAAACAGACGTCACCTAGGTGGCGTTTTTTAATGCCTGAAATTTGTTTTTTATATTTGTTTACGATTTAACGCAAAGCTTAAACGCTTTATTCATCTGAATTTCCTACAATACAGGCACCACATTAGTGTTTATATGACATGAACCAGATTAAGTCTTTAAAACCCGCTGCCCAAGATATTCACATGAAAATCAGTATTCTAAAATCAATGATGTATTGCGGGGTACTTTGGGGGCTATATCATCAGGGTTGGGCCATGACCTCCGATCAGGATGATTTTATTTTTCCCTTTTGGTTAAACGGTGTCCAAGCCTATAAATATGCCAAGAAACACTGGCCAAACTACACTCCGCGCCAGATTAGCCCGCAGGATTTTCAGAATTCCCTGCTACCGACCTTAACCCGTTTAAAAGTTACACCGGCGCTGTGTCATTGTTCCAGCCAGCAATTCAAGCTGACCACACAGCAAATGAAACACTTTTTCTTTAATGACGCCCAGTTAAAGACCGCTTAACGTAGAGATTCATGCACCATTAAACCTCAATGAAAACAATATGACTGCTGATTATGGCCTCTAATGATAAAACTATTGGCATTTTTCAAAATTGAGGTTAAGTTAGAACCCATACCAAGAACAAAAATGGCAAGGACCAGACAGAATGACCAATGTAACACACGTATTAAAAGATAAGCATAGCCAGGAAATATACACCGTTAGTCCAGAAGCAACTGTACTCGAAGCAATTTCAATTATGGCCGATAAAGGCATCGGGGCGCTTGTAGTGACCCATGAAGGTCAAGTGGTCGGGATTTTATCCGAGCGTGACTACACCCGTAAAATTGCCCTGATGGAACGCTCCTCTTATGACACCACTGTCAACGAGATTATGACCGCAAAGGTACTGACCGTGACTCAAAGCACCAGCGTAGAAGACTGTTTAAGCCTGATGACCGATCGTCATTTACGTCATTTACCGGTAGTAGAAGATGGCAAACTGGTCGGACTGGTGTCGATTGGCGACCTGGTAAAAGCAGTGATGGATGATCAACGTAAACTGATTGACCAGCTACAACAATATATTGCCAGCTAAACAGACAATATAAAAAACAAAAAACTCTCCTTCAGGAGAGTTTTTTTATGGCCAGTCTTTTAAAAACTGTTCTTTTAAAAGAGACTAAACAGGATTAATTCAAGCCCAGCTTGTGTGCCACATAGTCTGCATCTTTATCGCCGCGACCGGACAGGTTCACCACAATATTGGTGTCTTTGGACATTTTTGGCGCTTCACGTATCGCCCATGCGACCGCATGCGAGCTTTCCAGTGCCGGCACAATCCCTTCAACCCGAGACAGCTGAATAAAGGCGTCCAGACATTCCTGATCAGTAGCAGTGGTATATTCGACACGACCAGCATCTTTCAGGAAGCTGTGCTGTGGTCCTACACCCGGATAATCCAGCCCAGATGCAATCGAGTGTACCGGGAGTGGCTCACCCTGCTCATCTTCCAGCACATAACAGGCCATACCGTGTAACTGACCCGGTTTACCTAAGGTGAGGGTTGCAGAGTGCATATCGGTATTCAGGCCATGACCGGCTGGCTCAACACCAACCAGTTTTACTTCCGGATCATTCAGAAACGCGGTAAAAGCGCCCACAGCATTAGAACCACCACCGACACAAGCCACAATATAATCCGGCTGTGCACCAAAACGTTCCTGCGCCTGAACTTTAATTTCATCACCAATAATGGCCTGGAAATCACGTACCATCATCGGGAATGGATGCGGTCCCACCACCGAACCAATCGCATAAATATAGTTTTTCGGATCTTTTAAGTATTCTTCGAAGGCGCTGTCTACCGCATCTTTTAAGGTTGCAGTGCCGCGGGTCACGGAAATCAGCTTGGCGCCCAGAATTTTCATTTTTACGACATTGGGATGTTCTTTCTCAATATCGACCTGACCCATGTGAATTTCGCATGGAATACCGACCAGGGCACAGGCGGTTGCCAATGCCACGCCATGCTGACCAGCGCCAGTTTCGGCAATGACTTTGGTTTTGCCCATATATTTGGCCAGCAAGGCTTCACCTAAACAATGGTTAATTTTATGCGCGCCGGTGTGATTTAAATCTTCACGTTTTAAATAGATTTGTGCCCCGCCCAACTGCTCAGATAAACGCTTGGCATGAAATAGCGGACTTGGACGACCCACATAATGTGCGAATAGCTCAGCCAGTTCCTGCTGAAATTCCGGAGTCTGACGAATTTCTTCGTAGGCCACTTTAATATCATCCATCGCCGCTTTCAGATGCGGTGGAATAAACTGCCCGCCATATTCACCAAAAAAGCCATCTTCATTGGGTAAGGCAACGCCATTCATCTGAGAGTTCATGCAGTATTCCTTCTATTTTATGAAGCTTAACGCGCCAAATAACGGGTTAAATCTTCAATCCCCTTTAACGTCATGGGATACATATGATTTTCAAAAATTTGCTGAATTAAACCGATGGTCTGGGTGTAGTGCCAATATTGCTCTTGTTCCGGGTTCAGCCAGGCGGTTTTATCAAAATGCTGGCGTAAACGGCGCAACCACACCTGCCCGGCCTCATCATTCATATATTCCACTGAACCCCCAACGGCATTCAGCTCATAAGGTGCCATACTGGCATCCCCGACCACAATCACACGATAGTCGCGTCCGTAGGTGTTGAATAAATCCCAGGTATTCATACGGGTGTGTGAACGGCGTACATTGTCTTTCCAGACATAATCGTACAGGCAGTTATGAAAATAAAAATATTCCAACGTTTTAAATTCGGTTTTGGCCGCACTAAACAGCTTTTCACACTGGGCGATGTGCGCATCCATGGAGCCGCCGACATCAAACAGCATTAACACTTTAACCCGGTTACGCCGTTCGGGTACCAGTTGCACATCCAGAATACCCTGTTTGGCGGTTTCACGAATGGTGCCATCGACATCTAATTCTTCAGCCGCGCCCTGACGGGCAAACTTGCGCAGACGGCGCAGCGCCATTTGCATTTGCCGTGAACCGAGCAGCTGGTCATCATCCAGATTACGGTATTGACGCTGTTCCCAGACTTTAACCGCTGAACGTTTACGGCCCGGCCCGCCTATACGCACCCCTTCAGGATGATCACCATAGGCACCAAACGGCGAGGTTCCACCGGTCCCAATCATGCGGTTACCGCCCTGATGCTTTTTATGCTGTTCGCGTAAACGCTCTTCCAGCATTTTCATCAGCTCTTCCAATGAACCGGCTTTTTTCAGTTCTTCGCGCTGCTCCGGGGTTAAATGCTTTTCCAGCAGCTCCAGATCAAACCAGTCTTTCGGCAGCTTATGGACCTGATTCAGCAATTCATCCAGATCAAAGGTCGAGATACCATCAAAGTAATCTTTCATGGCCCGGTCGAACTTGTCAAAAAAGCGCTCATCCTTGACCATAATGGTTTTGGCCAGATGATAAAACTCATCCTGATTGGCAAAGACCAGACCTTCTGCCACTGCACGGTTCAGGTCAATCAGTTCGCGGGTGGTGACCGGGATGCCGTATTTTCTTAAGGTATAAAACAATCGCACAAACATGTGGCGATTACTCCCTTAACGACGGGCCATAAAGGCTAAGCGTTCCAGTAACTGAACATCCTGCTCGTTTTTAATCAGCGCACCGTACAACGGTGGAATGGCTTTGGTTTTGTCAGCATTACGCAGAATATCGTCCGGCATGTCATCCGCCATTAACAGGCTTAGCCAGTCAATCAGCTCAGAGGTTGAAGGCGGTTTTTTCAGACCTGGAATCTGGCGTAATTTAAAGAACACCTGTAGAGCTTCTGACACCAAAGTCGTGGAGATTTTCGGGAAATGTACATTGATGATGTCACGCATGGTGGCTTCATCAGGGAAATCAATATAATGGAAGAAACAGCGACGCAAGAAGGCATCGGGCAGTTCTTTTTCATTATTGGAAGTGATGATCACAATCGGACGCTGCGTTGCGCTAATGGTTTCGCCAGTTTCATACACGAAAAAGGACATTTTATCCAGCTCATGCAGCAAGTCGTTTGGAAACTCGATATCGGCCTTGTCAATTTCATCAATCAGCAGTACACAACGCTCTTCACTGCTAAACGCTTCCCACAGTTTGCCCGGCTTGATGTAGTTTTTAATATCATAAACCCGGTCATCCCCCAGCTGACTATCACGTAAACGCGACACAGCATCATACTCATACAGGCCTTGCTGGGCTTTGGTGGTCGATTTGATATGCCAGGTAATCAGTTTCAGTCCTAGGCTTTGTGCGACCTGCTCGGCCAGTAAGGTTTTACCGGTACCCGGTTCACCTTTAATTAACAGCGGTTTCTGTAAACGGCGAGCCGCCTGCACCGCCAGCTTTAAGCTGTCAGTGGCGATGTATTGATCAGTACCAGTGAAGTGTTGTGTATCTACAGACATGAGATAACCTTATTTCAATTTAAACTTATTTTTGTAATTAAAGCGCTGTGCTGTTGTTCTTGGCAGCAAGACCTGCTTTACGCTGGCTATATTTAGACCAGAAATAACCAACCACCAGTCCTAAACCAATCACCACCAGAATGGCAGATAAATTGGACCAGACCAACGGCATTTCCTTGGTTAATACACCAAACAGCAAACCAAAGGTGGCCGGTGCAATACCTGCATTATGCCCTTCGGAAATGGTAGGGGTCAGCAAGATAGCAAAGACCACAATCCAGCTTACGCCACCGAGTGGATGAGGCAGACGTTTGGCAATTTCATACCAGCACCATAAAATAATCAGGCTACCCAATAGATAGACCGTAACGGCAATGGTATTTTCAGGAATTGATTCTAAAAAAGTCATTAAATTTTCCATCACTCAACTCCTGAATTTAACTTAGGCACCGCGTAAGCCTTCTGGCTCAACCGCATTCGGATTAATTAAACCTTCTGGCGGCATTTGAATAAAGAAGCCTTTGGTTTGAATCGAATCCATGACATGCAGAATATTGGCCCGCGCGAGTTTACGGTTTTCATGCAATTCTAAATCCATGACAAACGTTGCACGACCAAATGCAGTACGCAGTACTTCCGGTACCACTTCAAGCGGATCTGCCGCTTCTGCTTGATCATCTTGGCTTTCAATACGAGCGACATAAAGATACATTTCATCTTTTTTGCTCGATTTATAAATTGAACAGAACATATTCAGCACAATACTCGTTTAACTCAGGCCAAAGCATACATCAAAAAAAAGACGGATACATTAGTGATTATTAACGCATCAGTCGTGATTGTGTACAAATCATAATTCTGGCAGCAGTTTGCTGTTTTTTTAATCCATCACTATCATATGATTGGATAAATACTGCTGATCTTGATGCAGCACTTCAATCAGCGGCTTGGTCAGCAGATCATAACGCCAGCCCAATAAATAGCTTGGTAAATCCTGCTCATCATTTTTAAATACCACATGTTGATACAGGGCATTCAGCCATTTTTTCCGCATCAGCACTTCTTTAGGGATGCCGGTTTCATTGACGCCGCGTTGAATCACCTGCTCAATGTGCTGTCCCACCTCTTTGGAAGAATGGCGAATTGGACGCGCCATGCGCAGCGGCCAGTGCTCTGGATCGGGCAGGAATTTCAACAGGTCTAAAATGGTTTTGCCATGTTCACGTAAAATATTCGGACGGATCTCCTTCACGTGTGACAGCTGAAAATTATTTTTCGGATTTTTTTCAACCAGATCCAGTAAGGTGGTATTTTTCAGAATAAAGCTGCGTGGCTGGTTTAAAGCCTTAACCATCTGTTCACGCCAGACCACCAATTGCTGTAACTGCATAAGCTGACGGCGTGAATGGCGGTAATTGCCGATATCCTGATACAGACGCTCTAGCGGTGTATCTTCCCCAATTTCCTGGGTTAAATGACGGCAGTCTTCTACCACCAGATTCAGTAACGATTTTTGCTGCAAGTCCTGCTGTACTTTTTCTGCCAGTTGCATTAAATACAGCACATCATTGGCTGCATATTGCAACTGTTCCGGTGATAATGGTCGCGCCAGCCAGTCCGAACGGGTCTGGTCTTTGTCAATATCGACCTCTAGCACCTGCTTTAGAGCATTCTGATAGCTGACCTGCAGACCATAGCCCAAAAAGGACATGCCAACCTGGGTATCAAATACATTTTTCAGTGATTTTTGCTGGGCATAATGATAGATCAGGTCGATATCTTCGCCACAAGCATGGAAAATATTCTGCTGCGCCTGGAAGATTTTTTCCCAGAACGCCGAAAGATTCAGCGTTGTTCCATCCAGCAAATAAACTTTTCCTGCGACATTAATCTGGAACACCCCCAATTTGGGCCATAAGGTATCAACCTTGATGAATTCGGTATCCAGTCCATAGGTAGAGTTTTGACTCATTAATGTTAAAACATTTTCAAAGTCTTGTTGCTGTTGAATAAATTGGAACATAGCAGAGAGAGTCGTTAAAGTTTCTCAAGGGGTATTTTAACCAATAAATATAATTTAGCTATAAAAAAATAAAACTTACGGTATATTTTGCTGATTTTTTTTAAAGTTTAAGCTCAAGATAAACAAAAGTTTATATTTTTTATATCTTAGTTAAAGTTTCAATATTTGATTAAGACCCAATTTAAAAAGTTGAAATCTGATGAAATAAGCACCGGAGTACTTATTTCATGCGCATACGGTTATGGACAGCCTGACTTAAAGTGTGACTGTCGATATATTCCAGTTCACCACCTTGCGGCACGCCCTGGGCAATCCGGGTCATCTGCACCGGTAAATGCTTGGTCGCTTCGACCAGATAATGCGCCGTCGCCTGACCTTCTACCGTGGCATTGGTCGCCAGAATCACTTCTTTGACCTGACCCGAGCTTAAACGGTGAATTAAAGCTGGAATCCCGATTTCTTCCGGGCCAATCCCGTCAAGCGGCGATAAATGCCCGCCCAAGACATGATATTTACCGCGGAAGCTGCCACTTTGTTCAATTGCCATGACATCGGCTGGTGATTCCACCACGCAGAGTAATTCTTCATCACGTTCCGAAGATGCGCAGATATTGCACACTTCATCTTCGGTTAAAGAATGGCAGATGGAACATTCGTGAATATGCGTGGTCGCCTCATTTAAGGCATAAGCCAGACCCAGCGCGCCTTCACGGTTTTTCATGATCAGGTGCAAGGCCATGCGCTGGGCCGATTTTGGCCCAACACTTGGCAAAATACGCAAGGCTTGTACCAGTTGATCAAAACGATCGCTGAACACAGATGCGCTACCTTAGAACATGCCTGCCAAACCTGGTGGTAAGCCCATACCAGAATTCGCTGCTTTCATACGTTCTTCAGAAATGGTTTCTGCCTGACGCGCTGCATCATTCATGGCCGCAGCAATCAGGTCTTCAATCATGTCTGGATCGTCTTGTAACAGTTCAGGATTGATTTCAATACGCTTCACCACGTTACGGCAGGTCATGGTTACTTTGACCAGACCACCGCCCGCTTCGGCATGCACTTCAGTTTGTGCCAGTTCTTCTTTGGCTTTCTTGATATTGTTTTCTACTTCTTTCTGCATGCGCTGCGCTTGCTGCATTAACATATTAATGTTCATAAAAATCTCCGAACAAAACTGACATCTTTGGCTAAGCACTCTACACGAAAATTCAGCAAAAAGATGTCAGAATTTATAAATTAAATCAGGTCTAAACCACGGCTAAGGTCGCGAATAATATCATCAATATCTTCCAGACCCACAGAAACACGAATTAAACCTTCTGAAATACCGGCTTGCTGTTTGGCTTCGGCAGACATACGGCCATGTGAGGTGGTGGCAGGATGGGTAATTGTAGATTTTACATCGCCAAGGTTACTGGTAATGGATAAGAAACGCGTGTTATCAATGACGGTCCATGCACCTTCACGCTCACCTTTCACCACGAACGATACAACACCGCCAAAACCGCTTTGTTGCTTTTTCGCTAATTCATGCCCCGGATGCTGCGGCAAACCGGCGTAATATACGGTTTCCACTTTTGGATGGGCATCCAGCCATTCTGCCAGCTTCTGCGCACTGGCGCAGTGGGCTTTCATCCGCAGGTTCAGGGTTTCCAGACCTTTAAGGAAGATCCAGGCATTAAACGGACTCATCGAGTTACCCAGGGTACGAATCACGCCATTAATTTCTTCCAGCAGCTGGTGATTACCCACCACAGCACCACCCAGGGCACGGCCCTGACCATCAATATATTTGGTTGATGAATAAATGATTAAATCCGCACCAAATTTAATCGGCTGCTGCAAAACCGGGGTACAGAAAGTATTGTCGACGGCAAACAAGGCATTGGCTGCATGGGCAATATCGGCAATCGCTTGCAAATCACCCACTTGTGCCAACGGGTTAGATGGGGTTTCAATAAACAGTAAACGTGTATTCGGGCGAATCGCCTGCTGCCAGGCCGCTAAATCTTCCAGATCAACAAAGGTTACATCTACGCCAAATTTCATGACGTATTTTTCAAATAATGAAATGATCGAACCGAATACCGCGCGTGAACACACCACATGATCGCCGGCTTTTAAATAGGCCAGGGTAATTGCATGTACTGCAGCCATACCTGAACTGGTGGCCACGGCACGTTCTGCGCCATCGAGCACTGCTAAGCGTTTTTCAAAAGTATGGACAGTCGGATTGGTATAACGGGAATAAGTATTCCCTTCAATTTGCCCAGAAAATTTGGCGGCTGCATCAGCTGCACTTTCGCAAACAAAAGACGATGTTAAAAAGATGGGTTCACTATGCTCACCCTCGAAGGTACGGTCATGACCAGTACGAATTGCCAAAGTATCTAACTGATATTCGATCTCGTCTTGTTCGCTCATCTCGATTTTCGCCCTTAGACTACCGTTATAAGAATTGCCAACATTTTGAGCGCCCAAGGTGTTTAAGGTCAAGGTAAAATATGGAAATATCGCTTAGACTTCATCCAACTCAGCGTCATGACAAGCAGATAGAGGCTATGAACCCAGTACAGAAAAAATTTGCAGATCAACGCAAGAAGTTAAAAAACTTATCGACCCGGCTTTTTAACAGCAAGACTTTGGTGATCTCCCAAACCACACCGTATGAGATCATTGGCGAATACCAACACGCACAAATCCGTTATTACGCTTCACCCAATAAAGCCTATCAGGAGCCGCTGGTCTTTGTTGCGCCGCTGGCGATTAATATGGCGATTTATGATTTGTATCCCTATCGCTCTTTAATCAAGCATTTCCAGCATAGCGGTTTTGATGTCTACCTGATTGACTGGGGACGTTTAAACTATACCCATCGTCATTTAAATTTTATGTACTTTATTAATGCTGCGATTCCGCATTGTATTGAGCAGATTCGACAGCACTCCCATAGCGAGCAGATTTCCCTACATGGCTGGAGTATGGCCGGCGTCTTTGTGATGCTGTATACCGCCTATCGTCAACCTCAGATTGTGAAAAACCTGATGGTGCTGGGCAGCCCGGTAGATAGTTATGCTTCCGGTCGCATCGGCCAGCTGTTTAAACGCAGCAACCAGCTGATTTCACGTAATCACAAATTAAAACAGGCCTTACATCAGGGCTCTATTCCCCCACATTTCATTCATACACCCGGCATCATCAACGCTTTAGGTTTTAAAATTCTAGATCCTAAAGGCTGGCTGGACAGTCAGCGCCAGCTGTTTCTCAACCTGCATGATCCGCAAATACTGCATGAACATGCCACGCTGGGGAATTTCCTGAACAATATGATCGATTATCCGGGCGGGATTAATCAGGACATGGTACTGAATGTCTGGCTGCAAAATCCGCTGAAAAACGGCATTATCCGCCTAAAGGATGAACATATTGAACTAAAAAATATTCGCTGTTCTTTATTTGTCGGGGCCGGGCAAAGCGACCAGATTGTGACGGCTGCCGCTGCACAGCCTTTAAGCCAGTTGACAAGTAGTACAGATGTCACGTTTACTCTTATTCCGGGTGGTCACTTAGGCCTGATGTCCAGCCAGAAAAGTGCCAATGAATTCTGGCCCAAGCTGACCCGGTGGCTCGAGCAAAGATCGACAAAAATACACAAGGAAACCGCATGATTCAGTCTGTTGCATTTATTGGTTTGGGCGCTATGGGATACCGCATGGCCGCACATTTACCCCAGCATTTCGATACAGTCTATGTCTGGAACCGTAATTTTGCCAAAGCCGAGCAACACGCAGCGGAATATGCTACAAAGGCGGTTGAGCTTGAACAGGCCGTACAGGCCGATGTGATTTTTTCCTGCCTGCCGACCAGCCAGGATGTAGAACATCTGTTAGAGGGTTTGAGTTTAAAAGCCGGCTCTATCTGGGTGGACTGTACCAGCGGTGTTCCAGATTCTGCCAAAAAAGTGGCTGCGCAGCTCAAAGCACAACAGGTAGATTTTCTGGATGCACCTGTCAGTGGACAAACCATCGGTGCAGAAAAAGGCACCTTAACCGTGATGGTGGGCGGTGATGCGCAAGCTTTTGAAAAAGCCCTACCCGCAATGCAGGCTTTTGGGCAACTGATCAAGCATGTCGGTGAACCGGGCGCTGGTTTTGCTGTTAAAGCCATTAACAACATGTTGATGGCTGTCAATTTATGCGCCGTTGCCGAAGGATTTACCACCTTAAAAGCGCATGGGGTAAACTTAAACGAAGCGCTGGATTGTATTAATGCCTCAAGCGGCAAAAGCGCGGTAACGGAAATGGTATTACCCCAGCGTATTCTTAATCGCGCATTTCCACTAACCTTTGCCCTGCCGCTACTGGCCAAAGACACCGGAATTGCTTTAGACTTGGTACGCGATGCAAAACTTTCAGCACCGGTACTGGGGCTGGCCCAAAGTTTGATACAGGCTGCCAATGCTACTGCTGAACCAGATAGCGACTTCTCCAGCGCCGTTAAAATGTATGAGGCCTGGAGCAAGATTACAATTGAGTAAGATCTGGCCATTGAATAATCAGAATAAAACCTAATATTGTGAGTAGATGCTTACCCACAATGTTATTACAGAGGAAACTCGTATGAATAAGCTCACTGTTGCATTATTGACCAGTCTTGCAACATTCATTGGGGCAAATACCACGGCTTTTGCTTCAGCACAGGAATGTCAAAAGCTGAAAAATGATCATGATGTAATTTATGCATCAAAAGGCTTCTGCTTTAAAGATCCTGAAGCCAAAGCCAAGTTTGGCAATGACAACTGCTATACCACCAAGCCAAAATTTTCTGAAAGAGAGCAGCAACGACTTGACGAAATCAAGGCGCGTCAGAAAGAATTGAACTGTAAATAATTCAATGCATTGATTAAAGGAAATATCATGGCTTACGATGATCAAAATATTTTTGCAAGAATCCTGCGTGGAGAACTGCCTGCAATTAAAGTCTATGAAGATGAACAGGTTCTTGCGTTTATGGACATCATGCCTCAGGCAGATGGTCATACACTGGTCATCCCGAAATCACCTGCGGTTACCCTGCTCGACTTAGATCCACAAGTGGCAGCCTACACCATTCAGGTGGTGCAGAAAGTTGCCAAAGCCATGGAAAAAGCCTTAGGGCTAGATGGAATTGTATTAATGCAGCTGTCTGGCGCTGCTGCGGGACAAACTGTACCGCATGTTCATTTCCACCTCATTCCAACCTCGGTACATCAACTCGGCAAACATGCTGCGCAGATGGGTGACCAGGAAAAAATCATGCAACTGGCTGAAAAGATTAAGGCAGCGCTTTAAAATATTTCCAAAACTGTAGTAAAAATGAATGGAGCACTCGCTCCATTTTTTTTGCTTCATGTTTAATTTCTCGATTAACCACAGCATTGATGACAATAATATGTCACTCCCCTTGCAATTAAGTTATTCATTTCATAAATTTTTTCTAAATTTAAAAACCTGTTCACTTAAAATTTGCGATTAAAGGTAAGTTTTTGATCTGATTTGTTCTTTTTAATAATTTTGAAATATTTCCTTAATATTACTGTCGCATTTGTAAGGAATACTTAGCACCAATAGAGAGCAGCGGTAGATCAACCCTACTTCTGAACAATGTTTAGGACTAAAAACAATAGTCTGTATTGGAGCTACACATGAAAAAAACGCTTTGCGCATTAGCAGTTGGGGCAACCTTATTTACACCAGCACTAGCTATGGCTGCTGATGTTAAAGTTTATGGTCGTGCACACGTATCTTTAGACTATCTTGATGATGGTGCAGACTATAATGAAGTTGGACTATCTTCAAACTCTTCTCGTTTAGGCTTCAAAGCTGAACAAAAATTAGAAAACGGCATGACTGTTTTTGGTCAAATCGAACAAGAAGTTAACTTCGCTAGCGGATCAGTTGATAACGATGGCGTAAAGTTTGCTACACGTGATACTTTCGTTGGTTTAAAAGGTGACTTTGGTCAAGTACGTGCAGGTCGTTTTGACAGCCCGTTTAAAGCAGCACGCGGTCCAGTCAACTTCTTTGGTGACATGGTTGGCGACATCCGTAACGTAACACGCGTAACTGAAGATGCAAATGTACGTTTTGACGAACGTAATGAAAATACAATTGAATATAAATCACCAAAATTTGGTGGTGGCTTTAATGTAATCGGTGCATTATCTCTACATGAAGGCACAACAAAAGCTGAAGATGATAAAGATAAAGCATATGACCTTGCTTTAACATATAAAGAAGGTGCAGTTGATTTTGCTGCCGCTTATGAACATTATGAAGAAGATGCACGTGTTGAACGTGATGGTTTCCGTGTCGCAGCTGCTTATAAATTCACACCAGAATTAAATGTAGGCGCGTTATATCAATATACTACTATTGATGGTGGTGTTGGAATGAACGCTGATGCTAACGTATTTGGTGTAGCAGCTGACTATAAAGTTGCGCCAAAAACTTACGTACGTGGTCAAGTATTCCACCGTGATGTAGATGCAGATGATGCTAACTCAACTTTATTAGCTGTTGGCGTAGAACATCGTTTAGACAAAGCGGTACGTGTTTATGCAAACTTAGCAACTATGCTTAATGACGATAATGCTTACTTAACTCCTTGGAATCAAGCACGTAGTAATGGTAAAAGCATTTACGCTGCAGCGGGTGAAAACGCTACTGCTCTTTCTCTAGGTTTCCGTTACGACTTCTAAGTCTAGGCTCTACCTAAAAAGCAAAAAACACGCTTCGGCGTGTTTTTTTATATCCAGATTTATGGATGAAAAAAGCCAACCTCAGGTTGGCTTCATTATATAAACAGACTTATCTTTTCAGAAAACCTGACACCATATTCAGTACATTCTGAATGTCATTATTAGCTTCAGTTTTACTGGTTTGCTCACCCTGTGGAGTTAAAGAGTCAATAATCTGTGGCAACACCTGTGAAATTGCGCCATAAATATCCTGCTTAGGAGCATGGGTTTGCTGTGCCACCTGCTCCACTTCTTCATCATCAAACAGGTTCTGTACCTCTTGCGGATTCACACTGGCATTCTCGCCCGGCCCAGTCGAAACCCAGTCATCCACTTGGCTGCTCAGGCCCTGTCCTTTTAGTTTATCCAAAGCACCTTGTAAACCACCCTGCTTTTGAATCCAGGCCAGTACCAAAGGCAATACCGCAACCAGAAGTGAAGTTTTAGAACCACCACCTAGCCCCTGACTGGAACCACCGAACTGGCCCAGCACAGAACCTAAAATCCCACCCAAACCGCCTTGTTGGCTTTGTGCGCTCTGCTGGTGATTATTTCCAAGTTGACCTAAAACTGAACCGAGAATACCGCCTAGCCCAGCACTTTGTTGGGATTGCTGCTGATTAGAATTTGAACCTAAGGCCTGTTTCGCCAAAATTTCCACGATATTGCTTAAGTTTGTCATGATTTTTGTTTCTTCCTTTAATGACATTCACTCAGCATACGATGCTTCATTCATTTGAAACATCCGAAATTGTTATGTTTTTGCAAAAACTGCAGAAAAGCTGAGCATTACCAGCGATATTTATCCCAGTTTTCCGGGTTAGCCCAGAATTTGGAATTAAACCAGTCCGGTACATGCTTATAGGTCAAAATATTAAATTGCCACAACATTAGGTCATGCTGCGGCTGGCTTTTATCTATCAGTTGGGTAAAGCCCAAGGCACGTAATAAAGGTTCATCTTGACGTTTAGTCACCACCACCATACGTTTGGCCAGCAAATCACGCAGTTTCACCAAAAGCTGCGACTTCTGCGCGCTGCTCAAATCTGCCATTTCTTCAGTATCGAGTAGTACAAAAGCCAAATCAAAACGCTGGGTAAAAGGCAGATTTAAAAGTGTAGTTACGTTAAAATATTGCCATTGAATTGTCTGATGATGATCGTATTGTTCAAGATGTTGACCAATACACAATGCAGTAGAAACTGGCTGCTCCTGGGTTAAATCGTCTAGCATAGAAGTGATGACATTCATCTCAGCCATGACTGCATTCCTTATGATGAAAGTGAGTATTTTTTATGGAACTACAAGGCATTTGCCATAAAATGCATGCAGGTCTAAAGGACCTTAGTGTAACTGATCAACAGACACACCGGGCAAATGTTGAATATAAATTTATTCTGGATCGCTCAGAAATCGAACTGCCTTTTCGCTTGGGTCAAGAAATAGAAATTGAATGGACCGGCAATATTTACTGTGTTTCTTGCGGCAGCAAAACTCCAAAATCCTATTCACAAGGTCACTGCTTTAAATGCTTTAAAACCAAAGCGTCCTGTGACATGTGTATTATGAAACCGGAAACCTGTCATTATCATTTAGGCACTTGCCGCGAAGAAGAATTTGCACGATCTGTCTGCTTCCAACCGCATGTGGTGTACCTAGCCAACTCCAGTGGCTTAAAGGTCGGAATTACCCGTATTGGCCAAATGCCAACACGCTGGCTGGATCAGGGCGCAACTCAGGCCTTACCGATTATGAAAGTCGGCTCTCGTCGTTTATCTGGCCAGCTGGAAATCATGTTTGGCTCACAAATTGCCGATAAAACTGACTGGCGCAAACTGCTCAAAGGTGAAGCTGAACCGGTCGATTTAATTGCGACCCGTGACCAGCTGATTGAAGAATTTGCACCTAAAATCAGCACTATTCGTGAAGAATTTAACCAGAATCTTGAGTTTAATGAAACGCTGGAATTGATGGAGCAGGAACGTCCACGTGAGTTTATTTATCCGGTGGAACAGTATCCTGAAAAAATTAAATCGCATAATCTGGATAAGACCCCAGTGATTCGCGGCAAACTTTTCGGGATTAAAGGTCAATACTTAATTTTAGATACTGGCGTAATTAATATCCGTAAATATACCGGCTATGAACTGATTATCCGTACTGAATAACCCTGCCTCATAAATATGAGCACAATAAAAAACCGGCGCTTGCGCCGGTTTTTTGATACTGTCAGACTTATTCAATATCTGCTTTAGCTTTCAGATACTGGGTATAGTCATCCAGCTCTTGCTGGGCGCGTAGCTGTTGATACAACTTGGCCAGCTCCTGTAACTGTTCAGGCGTTAAAGCATTTGAAGTGGTACGGTTCACATTCGATACCGCTACAACGACCAGTTCATTTGGCAAAGCTGCCGTGGTCACAGACCACATTCCTTGCTTCGGTGGCATCAAGCTGAATGCAGCACGCTCAATTTCACGCTTTAAACGACCTTCAGCACGAGTAAATACACCGGCATCTTCAAAACGGATTTGCTGCTGAGCCAAGACTTCTGCAGCCGGTTGCGTCTTGAACTCATCCAGTGATTTCTGGATTTTGGCTTTGGCTGCATTAAAGGCTTTTTCTTCAATCAGTTTGGCGCGTACACGTGGTGTTGCTTCAGCCAGAGTTTGCACACCCGCAGCATGATACTCACGTACTTTCACCCAAACCACATTACCATTGGCCATTTGAATGTTACTTGAAGCGTTACGATCGCCGTTTTTCACATCATCATTAAACAGTTTCACCTTCACACTTGGATCAGATAATACTGGATGCTGAGAGGCCAGACTAAAGCCTTTTACCGATTCAACCTTGGTGCCTTTGACTTCCTGAGATACCACATCCAGCGCATCACTACCCACCACCATCTCATTCAGGCTATTTACCGTATCCGAGAAGGCATTTTGCTGTTTGGTCTTTTTCAGTTCTGCAGTTAAACGGGCTTTTTCCGCTTCAAAAGAAGGCACCTGAACTGCATCGGTTTCAACCTGAATTAGATGATAACCATATTGGGTTTTCACCGGCTGAGAAATCTGACCTGAGTTCAGACTGGTGACTGCCTGATCAAAGGCATTACCAAAGGCACCCACGTCATAAGCCTCAAATAAGCCACCCTTGTCTTTAGATTCCGGGTCTTCTGAATATTTCTGTGCAGCAGCGGCAAAACTGGTGCCCTGCTGGATTTCAGCATACACCTGATCCGCCAGTTTTTTGGCAGCTGCATCATCACGTGCATCGGTGGTAATTAAAATATGTTTAACCTCACGCGCTGCATTTTTTTGCTGAGCTTCAACAAACTTGTCATAGGCCTGTTGCAATTCTGCATCGGTGATTGCAGCTTCAGTCGCGGAAATATGTGCTGGCGTCAGAACAATAAAGTCGACATCAACATTGGCGACCTGCTTAAACAGGGTCGAATGTTTATTGTAATAATCACTGATTTCTTGCGCTGAAACCTGAATATTTTTCTTATATTCATCCAGTTTAATGCTGGATAAATGCAAGGTACGCTGTTCGGTTTGTAAATTGGCAATCTGCTGGATATCCAGCTCGCTCACTAAGGCATGATCCATAAAGCTCGCGCTAAGCATTTTCAAGGCATGATCCTGACGCAGGTTCTGGATTAAAGCCTGACTGCTCATGCCCACTGAACGCAGGTAATTGGCATACAGTGCTTCAGAAAACTGGCCATTTTCCTGAAAGCTTGGTTGCTGGGCAATCATCTGCTCAATTTGCGCATCGCTTAAGGAAATACCCAAATGTTCAGTCTGTTGTAACAGCAAGGTGCGTGCAATCAGAGTATCGAGTGCTTTATTTTCAATATACGCCTGATTCAACAAGGTCTCATCACCTTGTGTATAGCTGAGATATTGTTGTTTTAATGAGTTGGTTAAGGCTTCTAATTCCTGTTTGGAAACCTGTTGCCCATTTACTGATTTTGCCGAGTCGGCAGAATTGCCGCCACTAAAATATCCTTCAATACCTACAAGTGCTAAAGGGATCAGAAACAGAACGAGCAAAACCTTGCCCAACCAGCCCTTAATAACATTACGAAAAGATTCCATAAGTATTCCAATATTTTACTTGTGCAGGATTTTAACCGAAAACCCTCAGCGAATGAATGTATTAAAACCCGAAACTCTGATTATTAATAAAAAACGCGCCAGGAGGCGCGTTTAATACTGCTTAAAAGATCAAGCTACAGAATCTTTTAAACCTTTACCCGCTTTGAAGCTAGGTACTTTGCTTGCTTTAATCTCAAGTGTTTCACCAGTTTGTGGGTTACGGCCTGTACGAGCAGCACGTTCTTTCACATTGAAAGTACCGAAGCCCACTAAAGTCACTGTGTCGCCTGCTTTCAGCGCTTCAGTGATTGAAGCAATTGTAGCGTCTAAAGCCTTACCAGCGTCAGTCTTAGACAATCCCCCTTTCTCTGCAATTGCATCAATTAATTCTGATTTATTCATGAAGATTACGTCCTCTTAATATCGTTTATTTAAGGTCCAAAGATTTCGTTTAAGTTACCGTAATGCCTTTATAGCAATGCTTTGAGGGTAAAAGCAATACTCTCCAGACGCATTTATACAAAATAAGTTGCAAAAATCTGCCAAAAAAATGCCAAAGCTGTCGAGATTTTCACTTTTTCAGGAGTTGTTCTTTTAATTGCTTATTTTCTTCAATTAAAGCATCAACTTTGCTGTGCAGTTGCAGCACCAGCTGCTCTAAATGCTGGATATCTTTCACGGTTACCAGCCCTATACGGTTCAAGGAATGATGAACACTATGGTCAATCATCCGTTCGACCTTATCTTTGGTATCGACCACCGATTCTTTGGCCTTTTCAGAAACTTTTTCTACGGTCTGATCGGCAATTTCGGTGGTTTTGGATTCCAGTTCTTCCCCCACCTTGACCAGTGAGTCAAATAATTTATTGCCTTCTTCTTCAGCACGGGAAAATGCGCCTAAGCCGGCCAGCCAGATCTGTTTGGTATATTTGCGAAAATCTAGCGCCGATTTACGCCCTGAACGTACTCTTGCTTTGTTTTTAGACGCTTTTTCATTTTCGTTTTGTGGTTCTGGCGATTCTACTGCTGCTTCATCCATTCGCATTTCTCCTGCTTATTTTGTATACCATTCAATATCATAAACCAACAAAATACTCTTATAATAGCAAATTAAGCACTTGAACGTTTTGTTAAACTGTTCTACAAAGCAAGAATATTATGTATTACTTCCTGGTAATGCACTGCTTGGATATGCACGACTCGATCTGGTTAGGGACTAAATTGTATGAATGAATCGCAACAAAGACAAAATGAATCACATTTGTTGCTGACGATGGTGATGATTGTTCTGGAAACAATCTTTAGCTTTATCTTGAAATATGATCGTGTTGTTGCACTTCAGGCCAAAAAATTTGTAGACCAGAAAATTGCGGTCAAAATTAACAGCTATATTCCGTATTTTGACTTCTATGTGCAGTTTAGTGAACACGGCATCCTGTTTGATCTAAAAGCACCTGAAAAAGCCGTCGAGTTAGATGTCCGCACCACCCTGCTGGATTTGATTAAAATTTTTGTCTTGGGAAATCGCCGCAGTATTCGTGCCATGCGCATTGAAGGCGACCCGACCTTAAAAGATGAATTCCGCGACCTGCTGACCTTATTCAGTATCCCTAAAGTACTTTCGGACTGGCGTCAATGGCTGGCCGATCCTGAACAAGAGCAGGAACTGGAAACCTCTAAACGCCGGATTGCCCCGTTATTAGAGAAAATTGACCTGCAACGCTCGACCATTAATACCCTGCAGGTAGAAGTTAAACAGTATAAAAACCGCATTCGTCGCATGCAGCGCAACCAAAAGCGAATTAATCTGGCTTTTAGTCTAATTACTCTGCTATTAATTGCGTTATTAGTGTATAATTTATGGATCGTTTAAATCCTTAATTTCCCTGTGATTGAATCGAATATCCGAATAATAAAAAAACTTGACTATTTTAGTCAGGATTCATAGAATCTACACATCTAGTCCAACCATGTGTATCGAATCATGCGCTTAACCACTCGCGGTCGCTACGCAGTGACTGCTCTACTTGATCTAGCTTTGCAGCCAACTGAACAAACGATCACTCTTGCAGAAATTGCAGCTCGACAATCTATTTCTGTCGCTTACCTTGAGCAGTTATTTGCGAAATTAAAGCGTCACGGCCTGGTTTCCAGTATTCGTGGAGCCAATGGTGGTTATCACCTGGCGCGCAGTGCCGATACAATCACCGTATTAGAAATCATTGAAGCTGTAAATGAAACGGTTGATGCCACCCGTTGTGACCATAAAGGCAACTGCCAGAATGGTGCAATGTGCTTAACCCATGATTTATGGCAAGAACTCTCCCACCATATTGCCGATTATCTTGCAAAAATCACCCTTGCTGACCTTGTAGCTCGTGACAACGTTCAAGCCGTTGCAATTCGCCAAAATTCAGCATCTTTTGATTCAGCCCTTTTATCGGTTACAGGTATTTGACATGAAACGTCCGATCTATCTTGACTATGCAGCAACAACTCCTGTAGACCCTCAAGTTGCAGAACGTATGATGGAATGCTTAACTTTCGAAGGCACCTTCGGTAATGCAGCATCTCGTTCACATGCCTATGGCTGGCAAGCAGAAGAAAAAGTGGAATATGCACGTGAACAAGTTGCGAACTTGATCAAAGCTGACCCACGTGAAATTGTCTGGACTTCAGGCGCAACTGAATCTGACAACCTTGCCCTAAAAGGTGTGGCTCAATTCTATGCATCTAAAGGCAAGCACATCATTACCTCTAAAATTGAACACAAAGCAATTTTAGATACCTGCCGCGAGCTTGAGTCTGAAGGCTTCGAAATTACCTATCTTGAGCCACAACCACAAACCGGTTTAATTACCCCGGAAATGGTTCAAGACGCAATTCGTCCAGATACTATTCTTGTTTCCCTGATGATGGTGAACAACGAAATTGGTACCGTGACTGACGTTGCTGCAATTGGTGAAATTACCCGTGCCAACAAAATCTTCTTCCACGTTGATGCTGCACAGGCTGCGGGTAAAGTCGAGATTGATCTTTCAACCTTAAAAGTTGATTTAATGAGCTTCTCTGCACACAAAATCTATGGCCCTAAAGGCATTGGTGCCTTATTTGTACGCCGTAGCCCGCGTGTGCGTCTGAAAGCGCAAATGCACGGTGGCGGTCATGAGCGCGGTATGCGTTCTGGTACGCTGGCGACCCATCAAATCGTAGGTATGGGCGAAGCATTTGAGCTGGCAGGTAAAAACCTGGAAGCTGAACAAACCCGTTTACGCGTGTTACGTGACAAACTCTGGAATGGCCTGCAAGACCTTGAACAAGTGTTCCTGAACGGTCACCCGACTCAAAACGTAGCCAACTACTTAAACGTCAGCTTCAACTTTGTTGAAGGTGAATCGTTAATGATGGCGCTTAAAGATGCAGCAGTATCTTCAGGTTCTGCATGTACGTCTGCAACGCTTGAGCCATCTTATGTACTGCGTGCGCTAGGTCTGTCTGACGAGCTTGCGCACAGTTCAATTCGCTTCAGTTTTGGCAAATACACCACTGAAGAAGATATTGATCATGTGTTATCAATTACCAAAGCTGCTGTTGAGAAATTACGTGAACTTTCTCCGCTTTGGGATATGTATAAGGAAGGTATCGACCTTTCTACAGTTGAGTGGGCGGAACACTAATTCGACACTGAGATGAAGCTTTATTCAGCTTCATCTCATTGATAAAACGAATATTGACCCCATATTAATATTAACGCTGACCCCGAGGTTTGGAGAAGCAAAATGGCATATAGCGAAAAAGTAATTGATCATTACGAAAACCCACGCAACGTTGGTGTTTTAGACAAAAATGCAGACAACGTAGGTACAGGCATGGTCGGTGCACCAGCATGTGGCGACGTAATGCGTTTACAGATTCAAGTGAATAATGACGGTGTAATTGAAGAAGCACGCTTTAAAACCTATGGCTGTGGTTCGGCAATTGCATCAAGCTCACTGGTGACTGAGTGGTTAAAAGGTAAAACTTTGGACGAAGCTCAAGCCATCAAAAACATTGATATTGCAAATGAACTGGCTTTACCACCAGTTAAAGTACACTGCTCTGTACTTGCAGAAGACGCGATTAAAGCGGCTGTTGAAGACTATCGTACCAAACAGCAAAAAGCTTAATTGTTTCTCGTTTTAAAGACAGATTAACGGAGTTTTCATGATCCATTTAACTGAAAATGCTGCAACTCATATCAGCAATTACTTAAAGAATCGCGGTAAGGGTGAAGGTATTCGCGTTGGCGTGAAAACTTCCGGCTGTTCGGGTCTGGCCTATGTGCTTGAGTTTGTTGATGACATCAATGCATACGATCAGGTATTTGAACAGCACGGTGTAAAAGTATTCGTTGACCCGAAAAGTTTGGTCTATCTTGAAGGTTTAGAGATGGACTATGTCAAAAACGGCTTGAATGAAGGCTTCGAATTCAATAACCCGAATAAAAAAGGTGAATGTGGTTGTGGTGAATCCTTCACGGTTTAACTCCCGACCTTCCCTTCTTTTGCAGATTAAAACAGTGTCTTGTACACTGTTTTAATCGCATTTATGCAGTCCTTTTTTGCAATCAATCGCGGATTATCTCTCCCATGAATCATTTTGAGCTGTTTAACCTGCCTGTAGCACTCGATATTGATTTGGCTACTTTAAAAGCAGAATTTTTAAAGTTACAGCAACAATATCACCCCGATAAAGCCGAAGATAAAGACCAGGCGCTGATTCAGTCCAGCGAAATCAACCAGGCGTATAAAGTTTTATCTCAGGTTGACAGCCGCGCAGGTTATTTACTGAGCTTAAAAAAACAGGATTATCATCTGGATCAGTCGATCAGTGATTTCGAGTTTTTACAGTCTGCCCTGGAAATTCGTGAGCAACTGGATGATGCCCGCTCTGCCGATGAACTGGCTTCCCTGAAAACCGAAGTCCAGCAATGGATTGATGGTCTGGTTCGCGAATTTAAAATTGATTATGCAGATGAAGACTGGGGCGAAGCACGCGATACAGTACGTAAATTGCGTTTCTTCCAGAAAGTCATGACCGATATTGACAAGGCTGAAGATCGTTTCCTCGACGATGACAGCTTTGACTTAGATGACGATTTTTAATTTTATTTTTTCAAATTAACGTGCAAAGGATGTAACACAATGGCGCTCTTGCAAATTGCAGAACCAGGACAATCAAGCGCACCGCATGAACATCGCATTGCGATTGGAATTGATTTAGGCACCACACATTCACTGGTGGCCACTGTTCTTTCGGCGCAAGCCAAAGTCCTTCATGATGAACAAGGTCGTGTGTTACTTCCCTCAATTGTTCATTATGCCGAAAATACCACGCAATATGGCAATGATGCCAAACCGTTTATCACCAGCGATCCGAAAAATACCATTGTTTCAGTGAAACGATTTATGGGTCGCTCCAAGGCAGACATCAAGTTTCAGCACCCTTACGATTTAGTGGGTGAAGCCAATGAAATGCCGGCTTTTGAAACTGCACAAGGTCGTAAAACACCGGTAGAAATCTCGGCTGAAATTTTAAAACAGCTGAAAGACCGTGCTGAAGACAGCCTGAAAAATCCGGTCAATGGCGCAGTAATTACTGTTCCGGCCTATTTTGATGAAGCTCAGCGTCAAGCCACACGTGATGCAGCTCAACTGGCTGGCCTGAATGTGCTGCGCTTACTTAATGAACCGACTGCTGCTGCAGTGGCCTATGGTCTGGATCAGGACAGCAATTTAAGCACCGATCGCAACTATGTGATTTATGACTTGGGCGGTGGGACCTTTGACGTATCAATTTTACGCTTCTCGCAAGGCGTATTTGAAGTACTGGCGACCGGTGGTCACACTGCATTAGGTGGTGATGATCTAGATCGTTTAATTGTCAAATGGGCGAAAAAACAGCTGAATATTGACACATTAAATGACACCGAATATGCCCACTTTGTCGTTGCAGCGCGTAAGGCCAAAGAAGCGCTATCGGATGCGAAATCAGTAGAACTGCAACTACTCGATCAAACACTGACACTGGATCGTGCAACTTTTGAAAGCATTATTCAGGTGGCGTTAGACAAGACCATTAGCGTCTGCAAACGCGTGCTGCGCGATGCCAAACTGGAACTGACCGATATTCAAAACGTGGTACTGGTTGGCGGTTCTACCCGCTCCTATGCGGTGCAAAAAGCTGTTCGCGAAGTGTTTAACCAAGAACCGCTGTGCACCATCAACCCGGATGAAGTGGTTGCGATTGGCGCCTCTATTACAGCCAATCAGCTGATTGGCAATACCAAAGACGGCTCATTGCTGTTAGACGTCACCCCACTGTCTTTAGGTCTGGAAACCATGGGCGGTCTGGTCGAACGTTTAATTTCACGTAATACTGCAATTCCAGTTGCGCGTCGTCAGGAATTCACCACTTATCAGGATGGACAAACCGCCATGCTGATTCATGTGGTGCAAGGTGAACGTGATCTGGTTGAGCATTGCCGTAGTTTAGGCCGTTTTGTCCTGCATGGTATCCCACCAATGACTGCCGGTCAGGCGCGTATTGAAGTCACCTTCCAGGTTGATGCCGATGGCCTGCTTAGTGTTTCTGCCAAAGAAACGACTTCTGGCGTTTCCGCGCATATCGACATTAAACCGTCTTATGGTTTATCGAGCGAAGATACCGAACGTTTACTGCTTGACGGTTTCAAATACGCAGAAGAAGACAAACACCTGCGTCATTTACAGGAAACCAAGGTCGAAGCACAGCGTGAACTGGAAGCTCTGGAACAGGCGTTAAAAGTTGATGCACAGCTATTGAGCGCAGAGCAACTGGACGCATTGAATGGTGCGAAAACCCATTTGTACAGCCAGCTTGAAACAACCGATATTCAGGCTATTGAACAGGCTATTGAACAGCTTAAAATACACAGTGATGCTTTTGCTGCGCTTCGCATGAACCAGCATATTGATGCTGCTCTTAAAGGCACCAAGCTCGACGACTGGTCAAACTCAAACTAATTTAAGGTAAAGACTATGCCACGTATTAAAGTACTTCCACATGCGCAATTCTGCCCAGAAGGTGCTGAGTTTGAAGTTGAACAAAATGCCAACCTGTGCGAAAGCCTGTTAAAAAATGGCATTAAAATTGAACATGCCTGTGATATGTCATGTGCCTGCACCACCTGTCACGTGGTGGTACGCCGCGGTTTTGACAGCCTGGAAGAAATGAATGATGTCGAAGCTGATCTGTTAGATCGTGCTTGGGGTCTAGAACCTGATTCACGTTTATCTTGTCAGGTACAGGTGGTTGATGAAGATCTGGAAGTTGAAATTCCAAAATACACCATTAACCATGCTTCTGAAAATCACTAAGACTTAAAACAGAAAAACCACGCTCCGGCGTGGTTTTTTTGACTTGATAGAACACTCAACAATCTTCGATCAAGCAGATCATCTATCTTTATAATTTAATGAAATTCCCGATCTGGTCGATTAACCTCGACTTCTTCAATCACTTCATCTTCCAGTTTTAATTTCACAATACCCTGCGAGTTGGTCAGTTTTTGCTGGGTCTGAATCCGTTTAATCATTTTTTCCAGCACACCAATCAGTTCCGGATATTCAAAGTTTTGCACTTCATCCAGATTCAGCAACAGATGAAAACCTTTGTATTCATAGTCAAACCAGCGCTGATAATCGGATTTTCTGGCCGCATATTTTTCCATGACCTGCCAGGTTTTCACCGGACCCTGAATACCTTTCAGGAAAATTGGCGCTTTCGGCGCACACAGATAATCATTTTTCACCAGTTGATAGGTATCATCTGACAGCAGGATTTCATCAACTTCGGCTGCACTTTGCAAACGCGCTGCCAGATTGGCATCGCGGCCGACAATGGTATAGGCCATCCGATGCGCCGCACCATAGTTACCCACGTGGCAATAACCGGTACTGATGCCCATGCGGATATGTAACGGCGGATAGCCCATTTTAATCCAGCGTTCACGCAGCAGTTTCATTTGCTGGCGCATGGCAATGGCCATTTCAACGCAGGTCTTGGCATCATTTTCTACACCCTGACTGCTTGGATCACCAAAGAAAATCAGGATGGCATCCCCCATAAACTTATCGACGGTGGCTTCATACTGCTTGGCAATTTCAGTCATATGACTCAAATAATCATTCAGCAGGTAGGCTAAATCGTCTGGAATCAGGGTTTCAGACAGTTCGGTAAAGCCCTGAATATCGGAAAAGAAGATGGTGAGTTTTTTACGTTTATATTCAATTTTGGCTTCTGACTCGCCTTTCATGATCGAGTGCCAGAGCTGAAGCGGCGCATAACGGCTCAACTGGTTGGCAAACTCCATATAGCGGTTCATTTGCTGATAATAATGTTCACGCTTATGGTTAGAGGCACGAATCCGGCGGGTCTGATAAACACTGCCCATCCCGAAATACACGATCATGCACAGGAAGGCCAGAATGGTCAGCTCATTGGTGGTGTATTCAAAATATTCACCAAAGCCAAATACGAAAATATTGCACAGATAGAATACCGACGCTGCAAATAAAGCCGCCAGCGACACCAAAAAGAACGACACTTTGACGTTAATGGCGGTATACAGCAAGGCAAAAATAGCCGCAAAGGTCAGGACCAGATTTAAATGCACGGCCGACAGACAGATGGCCACAATCATAATATCTATAATAAATAAGATATTTCTTTTAATCTGATAGTTATATTTAGATTGTAGCCAGCGCGACAGTTTCGGGGTAATAAACAGCAAAAATGCCAATAAAACCGGAATATAAATTTGGTACTGGGTGTCTGGATAGGTGTAATGATAGACAATCAGGATCAGCGATAAACTGGCATAGCCCATAACCCGATGCAGGTAATCAAATTGTGTAGGATCTCGATCCATCCAATAACCTAGTGACACCGTACTCTACTCTCCTTAGCGGATCTGGTCACACCATACATCCCTGCATGATGCAAACACGAATATCAGTCCATTCGCCAGTCAAATGGCATATCGCCCTGACCGCGCAATGCCAACATTAGCGTTTGGCGCATATGGTTCAGCACTTCATTGTTATACGGTACTGCTGGTGTTCCCCAGACCGGTTTTGGCCATGCCACATCATTTTGATAACGCACCACATGATGGAAATGCAATTGTGGCACCATGTTGCCCAGTGCAGCGACATTCATTTTATCGGCACGGAATACACGTGACAGTTGGCTAGATAACCAGCTCGATTCACGCAGGAACTGTTCCTGATCGGCCTGACTTAATTCATAGAGTTCAGTAATGCCCGGCACACGTGGAATAAGAATGAGCCAAGGAAATTGCATATCATTCATTAAACGACATGTTGACAGGGGAAAGTCGCCTACAAAAAAAGTATCTTGAGCAAGTTGTGGATGCAAACTAAACATATCTTTATAAATGACGCAAATTAGAATGATGGCTAATACTATCACATCCCAAAGGACGTGAATATTCTATAACGGCCGTTTCACCACAAATAACACACTATTTGCAGCCAGCCAGAGCAATCCCCTATCTTCAATAAATTTCCTTAAATAATCAAGACTTCTTTGCGCAGTCAGCGATTAAATAAGCAGCAGGAATTGCATTGGGACTGAGCGTTGACTCAGGCTGGCAGTTCGCGCAGCAGTTGCTCCAGCAAATCGGAAATAAACTGAATCCGTTTTTGATGTTCATCCAGCAGCACCATGACTTTTAAACGCTGTCCGCCATCCATCCGGAAATAGGTCGGATGTTTCTGCATCATCTGGATAATACTGATCGCCTGCACCGGGGTATCTGGTGAAAACTCGATATTGCCACCATTGGCACCCACATCAATTTTGGTAATACCGAGCTGCTCGGCTTTCAGACGCAGCTGATGCACGGCAAATAGCTGTTTTACCGGTTGTGGTGGAATACCAAAACGGTCAATCAGTTCCATACGGATGTTGTCGAGTTTTTCCTGTGTATCGGTATTGCTGATACGTTTATAGAATAATAAACGCTGATGCACATCGCCCAGATACTCATCCGGAATCAAGGCTGGCATGTGCAGGTTGATTTCCGCTGTTAACGACAACGGCGCATCGAAATTTGGGGTTTTGCCTTTTTGAATGGCTTTAGTGGCTTTTTCCAGCATTTCCATATACAGGCTATAACCAATGGCCTGCATCGAACCGCTTTGCTGTTCCCCGAGCAGTTCACCGGCACCACGAATTTCCAGATCTTCGGTGGCCAGCATAAAACCGGCACCCAAGGTCGATGCACGCTGAATCGCATCCAGACGTTTTTCAGCATCACCTTTTAAGCCTTTAATCGACGGCACCAGCAAATAGGCATAAGCCTGATGGTGCGAACGTCCGACCCGGCCGCGTAGCTGGTGTAATTGCGCCAGGCCGAGCTTGTCGGCGCGTTCAATTAAAATGGTATTGGCATTCGGGACATCAATCCCGGTTTCAATAATGGTGGAACAGACCAGCACATTATATTCTTTATGATAGAACTGCTGCATCACCTGCTCCAGTTCACGCTCACGCATCTGGCCATGTGCGACTGCGACTCGCGCTTCCGGCACCAGCTGGCGGATATTTTCTGCTGCACGTTCAATGGTATCGACTTCATTATGCAGGAAATACACCTGACCGCCACGCAGCAATTCACGCAAAATCGCTTCTTTGACTGAATCACCAGTCTGTTCCTGCACAAAGGTTTTTACGGCTAAACGACGCGCAGGTGGTGTGGCAATGATGGATAAATCGCGCATACCACTAAAGGCCATATTCAAGGTACGTGGAATGGGGGTTGCCGTTAAGGTCAGCATATCGACATCGGCGCGCAAGGCTTTAATCCGCTCTTTATCGCGCACACCGAAACGGTGTTCTTCATCGACAATCATCAGGCCCAGCTGTTTGAACTGGACATTTTCCTGCAAAATTTTATGGGTACCAATCACAATATCGACTTTGCCTTCGGCCAAATCTTCAATGATTTTAGTATGGGTTTTGGATGAACCAAAACGCGACAGGACTTCAATACGCACCGGCCAGTCGGCAAAACGGTCTTTAAAGGATTCATAATGCTGCTGTGCCAGCAAGGTGGTCGGTACCAAGACCGCTACCTGTTTATTATTTTGCACGGCGACAAAGGCGGCACGCATGGCCACTTCGGTTTTACCAAAGCCAACATCCCCACAGACCAGACGGTCCATCGGTTTTGCCTGCTGCATATCATATAAGGTTGCTTCAATGGCATTGGCCTGATCCAGGGTTTCTTCATAAGCAAACCCGGACGCAAACTGCATATACAGTTTTTCATCCAGCTCAAAGGCATAGCCCGGCTTGGACTGACGGCGTGCCTGTATATGTAGCAACTCAGCTGCAACATCATGAATCTGCTCCAAAGCTTTACGCTTGGCCTTGTTCCAGGCATCAGTGCCAAGTTTATGTAGCGGCGCCAAATCCGGATCGCCACCACTATAGCGGCTAATTAAATGCAAATTGGTCACTGGCACATAGACTTTGGCGCCATCGGCATAATCGAGCTGCAAGAATTCATGATCCTGCTGATCAATTTCCAGCGTCACCAGTCCGGCATAACGCCCCACACCGTGATCAATATGTACCACCGGTGCACCAATACTCAGCTCGGTCAGACTGCGAATTAAAAACTCTTCCGAGACTTCCTGCTGACGTTTACGCCGACGCTGAACCACACGATGTTCATAAAGCTGATTTTCCGAAATGACCGAAAGCTGGCCCTGAATTACCAGACCACGATCTAAAGGAGCGTTGGTAATGGCAACGGCATATAAAGATTTCTGGAATTCAGCAAAGTTCTCAACCGTTGGGATTTCTCCCAGACTGGAACGCAGCGCATCTTTTAAGGTTTCACGGCGACCGGCACTTTCTGCGACCAGCAACACCGGATGATTAGCCGCATTAATATATTCTTTGACCAGACTAAATGGTTTTTCCCGTTTCGGATCGACCGGCAATTTAGGCGGTGCTTCAGTGGCCAGATTTACCACACCGGCTTTTTCAGCAAAATGATCTGCCGAGGCGATGATGCGGCCAAACTGGTTTAACTGTCCCAGCACCTGCTGAGGTGATAAAAACAGTTGCTCGGGCGGTAAAATAGGCTGGTCAATATTATGCCGGCGATCTTCATAACGGCGGTTTACTTCCTGCCAGAAGCTGTTTAAACTTTCTTCCAGCCCTTTATCTGTAATGACAATGCCATTCTCAGGTAAGTACGCCATTAAGGTACTTTCGGCAGCCATTGCCTGAGCGCTAAAGAATAACGGAAAATAGAACTCTATCCCTGGCGAGGCAATGCCATCGAGCACATCCTGATACACCGGGCTTTTCTTTGGATTTGCACTTGGGAATAATTCTGCATAACGATCGCGGAACAGCGAACGGCCTTCTTTTAAAGGAAACTCTTTGGCGGGTAGTACTGAAAATTGCTGAATGGTTTGGGTGGTCCGCTGGGTTTCCGGATCAAAAAACTTCAGGCTTTCAATTTCATCATCAAACAGGTCAATCCGGATCGGCGCTTCTTGCCCTGAAGCAAAAATATCCATAATACTGCCGCGTACTGCAAATTCACCATGATCATAGACTGTATCGACCAGATGATAACCGGCCTGAATCAGGCGTTTCTTTTGCTGTTCCAGTTCAAATTTCTGGCCAACCTGAATATCAAAATGCTCACCTAAGACCCAAGAGGTTGGCGCCACACGCTGCGCCAGGGTTGCAGCCGACACCAGCAGTACGCCCTGCTGTGGCATATTCGATAAAATCGCCAGACGCTCAGAGACAATATCCTGATGCGGCGATAAACGGTCATAAGGTAAAATTTCCCAATCCGGGAAAATGGTCGGTTGAATACCATAAAACTCAAATTCGCTTTCCAACTGCCCCAAATGCTGGCTGTTACGCGCCACCACAATCAATAACTGTTTATGCAGGGTGCTCAGCTGCTTGATCAGCAAGGCCGCGGATGAGCCCTGCAAATTGCCCACCCAGCGTTTTTCGCCCGTTTTTAATTGTTTCAGATTGAGTTGGGAGCTTTCGTGTTGGAACATGTATATAGCTTTTAGGTCTAATCAACATGCGGCTTATACTAACACGAGCATTTCCATCCATTACGTTAATTTTTCTTAATCTTTATCTGAAAAATGAGACTGCATCTAGCTGAAAAGATGGATTGAAGCTTACTTTTTCTCACGCAAGAACTGACGATAATAATCATTCAGGCGTTTCACGATACTTTTAAACTGCAACAGGTTTTCTTCTGTGTTGCCCAAACGCGTCACAAAGCTTTGCGTGGCAATTTCCAGATCAATTTTTTCATTGATCAGCATGGCGGTAAAATACAGTTCTTTCAGGTCATCAAAACGGTTCATACGCCGATTAGACAAATACTCCAGCCGCTCCGATAAAGCATCATTCAGCACAATACCATCGACGATATAGCCGTGTTGCGGATCAAACTGAATCTGATGTTCAGCCAGAAATTCTGCTTCTGGAGAGGGCTTGCTTTTAAACAGTTGCGCCACTTTATTGAACATATGGTTATATCCTGAAATTCGCTGTGCCTAGTGTATCGGCTTTAGCATGGAGATCCAGCGTTTGAACGCGGATATCTTCATAAAAACAAAAAAGCATCCGAAGATGCTTTTAACTTGAGAGTTTTAACCATACTGGCGCTGCAAATAATGCACAATATCATCCGATTCAAACATATGAGCGCCGGTATTCGGATCGACCAGATAAGGCACCTGAATATTCTCTCCCATCAGTGCCAAGACTTTCTCACGTTTACCGCCCTTTAAAGGTACATATTTACCTGACTTTAAACGTAATTTGGCCAGCCCCTGATCCTGCCAGCGCTCTTTGGCCACATTATGGAAAATAAAAGGCAATTCCAGCTCGGTTAAGGTACTGCGCACAATGCGCGTATACGGACTGGCTTCAAAACCCCACAGCTCCAGCAGTTGCTCTGGTGCCGCACGGTTTTTAATCTTTTTCTTGACCCAGACCCCGCGTGCACCATTAAGCAGCGTACCAGCAAAGGCCACAAAGGGAATTTTTGGATAATGTGCATAGCGCCGCGGGGTTTTCCCGCTTTTGCCATAGTGTTTAAACAGATGATGAATAATCTGCTGCGATTCGTAGAGATGATCTCCAGTATTTTCATCTACCAGAAATGGAAATTGCAGTTTACCGCCCAATTCCTTGACCTGCGGACGGTATTTTTTACCACCTTTAGGACAGGGATAGACTTCATAATCCAGATTCAGCAAGGTCATGACTTCGCGGACACGTCGACAAAATGGTGAACCTTCAAACTCATACAACTTGAGCGGCTGCTCAGGTTGCTTGGGAAATGCTGTGCCATTGCTTCCGCGCCCGCCTTCGGTCAAAGCAGAAGCCAATGCCTGTACCACTTTAATTTGATGATGCAACATCATGACCTTCCTGTTCTTGTTATGTTCTAGAAGATGAATGCCGAATCGGGTTGATTACAGCTCCACCAATGCTTCTTTGGCCACCACAATACCATTATTATCGGCATAAATATAATCACCCGACTGAATATTCACACCACCAAAGCTGAGCGGAATATCGACCTCACCCACGCCTTTACGGTTACTTTTTTGTGGAATTGCTGCCAGCGCATGTACGCCTAAATCCAGTTCAGCAATGGCATCGACATCACGTACACAACCATAAATAATCACACCATTCCAGTTGTTTTTTACTGCAGATTCGGCAATCAGGTCGCCCATAAGTGCACAGCGCATTGACGCACCACCATCCACCACCAGCACTTTGCCCCGGCCTTCAGTCGCCAGTAATTCTTTTACACGCGAATTATCTTCAAAGCATTTTACCGTCACCACCTGACCGCCAAAACTTTTACGCGCGCCATAGCTTTTGAAAAATTTGCCATCCATTGATGGGGTGACCACTTGCAGCTGTTTATCCGGGTTATCATCCAGCAAATCACAAGTAACGAAAGCGACTGTAGACACGTGTGTTTCCCTCATTTTGTATGTTGTATGCGTAAATTATCATAAATTTCAAACTTTTCAGTTTGAGTTAAGGCAGCCTCGACCATAGTATGAGCCACCTGCCCGGCTGTCACTGGCCGATGTTTAAAATTTTTAGGCAAAAAAGATGAACAGCGCTGAAACAGCTGCTGTGACAGATCTTCCAGAAAACGTGCATCCTGACGCTCGCCTAGCAATAACGATGGGCGCAGCAGTGAAACTTTGCTTAAAGATAAGTTCTGAATGTACTGTTCCAGTTCACCTTTGACCCGATTATAAAAAAATGGCGATCTGGCATTGGCCCCCAAGGCACTGACCAGCAGATAATGGGCAGAGGTTTGCTGCAACAGCTCGGCAAAATGGGCATTGATAGTAAAGTCAGTCGCATAAAAGTTATCTTTTGAGCCGGCTTTTTTCAGGGTGGTACCCAAACAGCTAAAGCCATGACTATGCTCGCTGACATCCTGATCATTCAGCATCAGTAAATCTTCCAGCACCAATGGCTGTACTTTGGCCATCTGTTCAAAGGCTGCATCCGGACGACGCACCACCGCCGTAACCTGCTGACAGGCAGGATGATCATTTAAGGCAGAAACCAGTGCCCGGCCGACCAAACCGGTCGATCCAATGACAATGGCTTTTTTTATGATTTGAGTCATTTTTTATCCAATATTCAGGCACTCACACTAATCTAACGTTTTCTTTCATTTTTTTCTGCATCTTAAATGTTGTCAAAGCTTGTCAAGACTTGACTTCGACGCATTGTTTAATCAAAATATGGCACTTGTTTACGGGCTGGTGAAATTCTGCTGATGTGGTTTTCAGTTGAATTGCGGCCCGCCCAGACCAATCTATTTCAAGGAGTGCACGAGTGGCAAACTCTGCTCAAGCTAAAAAACGTGCTCGTCAAAACGTTAAAGCACGTAAACATAACGCAAGCTTGCGTTCTATGGTTCGTACCTATCTTAAACGTACAGTAGCTGCTATCGCTGCTGGTGACTATGCTGTTGCTTCAGAAGCTTACAAAAAAGCTGTACCTGTAATCGACCGCATGGCTGATAAAGGCATCATCCATAAAAATAAAGCTGCTCGTCATAAGAGCCGCTTGAACGCGCAAGTTAAAGCATTAGCTTCTAACTAATCGCAAAGCAGAAAGAGCCCTGATTCAGGGCTTTTTTTGTATCTGTAGATTTTATTTTGGTCCGATCTTATCCTCAATACGTTTACGTCCCGATCGATTCCATCTCAATTCCACACTAAACCGTCTAAAAAACATCTAACCATCACACGACCTACCATCACTAGAAAATAAATCTGTCCCCCTATATTTTTGATTGCCACAACATCCCCCATAAAAAAACACCTCCTAAACTACTTAGAAGGTGTTTATATAATTCAGACTAGAATGTTGAATATGAATTGTTATTTCAGCATCAGTCTTAAGTTTTCTGGGGTTAAATAAGCCAGTTGCAGACTATTATTAGCGCTTAACTGGGTCCATTGCTGGTTTGCCCCACCGGTACAGCCATAGCGGATTAAACGGGCACGATTGTCTTTTAAATAGCCATGTTCCAGATCAAAACATTGAGCACCCTGGCGGATGGTTCCGGTTTCTGTATGCATTGTCCACACCTGACTGTCCTGTGTGGTGCTACAGCTGGCCAGTGTTACCATATTGCCGTTATTGCTTAAACACAGATCCATCTCGGCTTTACTATGAATCCGGCCCAAACCATCATAAATCCATTGCTCGGTGTCATCTCCGGTACAGGCGCTTGCACCACTGATATAGACATTTTTCTGACCTGTCGCCAGAGTTTCCACTTTCAAACAGTTATTTCTGTTTTTAAGTAGCGTTGCTTCAGCCAGAAGATCTTCATTGGCCAGTCCCAACTGCGTCACGAAGCCTTCCAGCGCTGTTTGCGCTTCAGGTTTTGCATGCTCCAGATCGGCACGGTAGACATTCATCCAGCGATTCAAACGGTAGATGTTCTGTTGCTGCTGTTCATAACGCTGCAACTGCTGCTGAGCTAGTGCACTCAATTCATGACGATTTTCTGCATAAGAATCATATAGTAATTGTGCAGCTGGCTTTAAAGCGATCACCGCCTGATTGGCCTGTGCTTCCAATTGCTGCTGGAATTCCGGCAATTCCACTTTTCTAAGCGCCGTATAACCATCCTCACGTCCAATTTTTACAGCAGCTGAAATGGCAGTGCCGTATTGAGGAATCGTAAGTGTCGATAATAATTTCTCGGCTTCATTGGCTTTTTTGCAGTACAAATTAACCTGTTGCGGCTGATCTGTAATGGCCAGGTTCACATGCAGCTTATTGGCATTACCACGCATACGATGAGGTGCCAAAGCCACGTTCTGGCTGCGATTGGTATATTGAACATCTAACCAGCAAGCCGCCTGTTCTGCGCCACGCTGTGCAGCCGGAAAATCATAGACATTGCCCCAGTTGCTGCGTGCTGCCGGATACAACACCCCTTGCTGGGTTTCCGGATCATAGCCGCCAATAATGGTAATCACCGGCACCCCAAATAAACGCGGTTTTAAATAATAGCCATCGGCGCTGTTATACCAGACCTCGCTTGAATTCGGCACTTTCGGATAGACCACTTCCATCTGGCGGCTGTCCGGATTCCAGCGTTTATAGCCGGATGGCGAGCTTTCATCCCACACATGACGATTGGTAAAATGCGGCTGGATACGCAAAAAGGTACTATAACCGGTGTAATGGGTATAACGTGAAATACTGCTATTGGTGGCACCGCCTGACATGGCATCCCAACCATACGGATACAGTTTCAGGAAATTTGGCACCCCGTTTTTGCCATCGCCCAGATTGGAGGATTGCCAGGCCAAATTACCGCGCATTTTGTTGCGATAGCCTATATAGCCCCAGCCACTATCGGCATGATGTGCCGACCAGAAATAATTGGTGGTGGTATCATCTACTTTAAAAGAGCCCGGATAATGGCCTAAACCATAATGATGGCCAATTTCATGGCTAAATTCGTTACCCACCGAGTTATACAGGGTCAACATGCCGTTACCGCCACTCAAGCCATGGGTCTGTTCACCATTGCTATATTTACCCCGCGCATGGTGAGTTACCACAGTTTGAGTCAGTTGAGGCTGTTGCTGACTGAGCATCGAAGCACTGGTCACCCCCCAGTTGGCCAAGTTAATTCCCACACTAAAGGTCGATTTCGCCGTGTTTTCACGCATATCCCCCGAATAAACACCGCCTTCGCCTGCACTTTGACTGTCGTAGATGGTGCCGTTGGCCACCATCACCCGATCCAGCTGAATATCATCATATTTAGCCACCGTCATGTGCGCTGCCGGAATGGTCTGGAAATAGTCTGTGCCTGAATTTTCCGGTTCAAGCAGCATGGCATGTCCTGTTGAATGTGGCGGCGCAGTGAGCAGTCCAATCCGGATATTATTTAGTACCAGTTCACCAGGCGCAGCAAAATCAATCTGCTCTGCCAGTAAATCACCACTGCGGTTTTTGCTGTCAATGATCCGTAATTTTAAGCCCGGACGTACTTCATCCCAGTTTAAGCGCGCTGACCAGGCCCGTTTACTGTAGCGCACTTCTGCACGGCCATCACGATTGCTCTGGTCCGAGGCCGGAATTTGAGTCGGATCAGCCAGGTTGATACGGCGTAACAGCCGTTCATTCTGATACACCTCAACCTGCAGTGCATTAATCTGATCCATCTCCTGCATCGGTGTGATTAATAACAATGCCTCCCGTTCTGCGGTTAAACGTGGCATTTTTTTCTCTTCGTTACCATTCGGGTCAACCACATGGCCTTGGGCAAACTGCACCATCGCCTGCAAAGAACCTGTTAAATCATTACGCACTTCACGTGATTCAGACTGGGCATTAAAATCATAAAAACCCAAAACAGATGGACTTACCACATCTTGCGTTGGCTCAGGATAATGACTTCCATGCAGCGGAGCATCTGGTGCTGTCCCATTGTTCGGCTGTTGACTTTCTCCATCACTACCACCACCGCCACATGCCGTCAGCATAAACGACAATATACTTACACTTAACAAACTAAGCGGAAACTTGATCACACTTTTCACTATTTATTTTACCCCAATGTCAATTTATGACTAAAAATAAAAAAATAAACACATATTTTCAATGATTTAAGAAATTAAATTAGAGTAATTTAAAATCTAAAGCAATGTGTTGTACTTTATTGGACAGAGAAAGAGACAGCTTATTTTTATTTTTTTTAAATGATGGACAAAAATGCAGCAGAAAAGAAAATTTTGATTTAGGCGGTTTTTAGACAAACAAGACTCTTGCACCCCAATAGAAATAGGCGTAACACATAGTCATTTTAGGTAGATTTTTTTTGAGTGTGAGCAAGATATATTAAAGCCAGCCATAGCTCACCTTCACAAACCATCCCCAGCGCAAATTTATATTAAACTTTTTGATGAAACTGCGAGATATCCAAGGTATGTACTTTGCCGCGCCAGATCCATTTCAACTGTGATTCCAGAAAATTTTCACCTTCAAACCAGACAAACAGCCCTTCCATCATTTGTGGCCAGTCTTCCTGTGACACCTCATTACGCCCTGAAATTACCGCAATAATCGCAGCCAGAATGGTGTCATGACTGACCGCCAGACTTAGGCCGCCCGGACTGTTAGGATGAGTGTTATAAATCAGTTCCAGCACATCCACCACGCCATGAATCGGATGTTTCATGCCCGGCAAGGCATTATTGACAAAGCTGTTAATAAAGCCCAACGCACCCTGCTGGCGAAAATACGGACCAGCCTGCTTGATGTCCAGCACAAAACTGCCTGGCTCGACCAGCAAGCCCTGCTCGACAATTTCAATATGATGGGTATTTGGCGCAATATGTACCGAATCTGCGCCTTCAATCATTAAAGCGGCAGTATCGACACAGCGCTGGATCGGACTAGAGATACAATGCTGAATGGCGCGTCCGCTATGGTCAATGAGATAAGCCCCCCATTTTTGCGCCAGTTCACGTCCCGGACCGGTTAACTGCAAATCATAGCCCGCCAGTCCCTGTCCAGCCACATTTTCACGAATGGAATGCCGGGTAAACAAGGTCACGGGAGTATGCACATCGGGCAACAAATCAATTGCCTTTAACATACTCGGTGGAAGCAGCTCTAACGCCATGGATCAAGCCAAATACAAAGGTGTTAAGCCCACTATAGCATGTTGGCAAATTAGCTCAATGTTCATTCGCCATAAGTGCTAGAGCACGCAAGGCAATCTCTTTCATTTCGGCATTTTTATAGGCAATAAAATTGCCATTTAACAGCGTATCACGATGGTTATATAAAAATGGCCGTCCCTGAAAATCAATCAGGCCACCGCCAATCCGTTCAATCAGGCATTGGCCAGCACTGGTGTCCCATTCACTGGTTGGGTGAAAACGCGGATATAAATCCACTTTATCTTCCAGCATCATGCAGAACTTATAAGCACTGCCAGCACGAAAAACCGTATAGTCCTGTTCAATCGTAGCGAGCGCCTGTAGATACTGCTCATAGACCGGTTTATTTTGGCTACTTTGACTTAAACCGACTTGAATCTGCGGACCACTGTCTACATATAGATAGGCGTACCATTGCTGTTGCTGGATATTAAACCGTAGCGGCAGGCCCTGTTTGGGGCAGATATACACCGTTTTCTCGCCCGGAATCGCCAGAATGGCAAAGGTGGTATGAATGCCTTCGACCAGACTCAGGTTAATGGTAAATTCCGGACGTTGATGTAAAAACTCTTTGGTGCCATCGAGTGGATCAAGCAGCCAGAACGTGTCCCACCGCGCCCGATCATAAACTGCGCCTTCTTCTGACAGTAGCGGCACATCTGGAAACTGCTGGGCCAGCTGTTCTGTAATGAAGGCATTCACCCGAAAATCGGCCTGGGTTACGGGCGATTCATCGCTTTTGTGTTCAATATCAAAATCGGCACCGGAACAATAACGCTGATATTCTTCTCGCAAGATTTCACATGCCTGTGTCACAATGGGCATCAGCTGCAAAATCAGTGGATCTTGTGGTGCTGTGGTTTTTTTAAACATAGATAGCCTTATATGTCGAATTATTCTGATCAACCCACCATCATCTTTGACATGGATGGTACGCTGCTTGACCTTGCCTATGATGATTTCATCTGGAATGAGCTGTTACCGGTGCGCTATGCCGAGCTGCATCAATGCAGTCTGGCCGAAAGCCGGGATACCCTGTTCCAGTTTTATCAGGAACACAACCATACCCTCAACTGGTATTCATCGCGCTTCTGGACCAGTAAAGTCGGGGTCGATGTACTGGCCATGCAGATTGAGCACAAACATAAGGTGGCTTTAAGACCGGGCTGTATCGAGCTGCTCGATTACCTAAAAGCCAATGGCTATCCAATCTGGCTGGCCACCAATGCCGACTGCGCCGGCCTGGCCTTTAAACTTGAGCAGACTGGTCTGGCCGACTATTTTGATGTCATGATCAGCAGTGAAAGCGTTGGACATGCCAAAGAATTTGTCGCGTTCTGGCAACACCTGGCACAGCAGCATCCTTTTGATCCTGCCCGCTGTTACTTTATTGATGATACCGAAAAAGTACTCAATGGTGCAGCAAAATTCGGTATTCAACAGCTGCTGACCATTCAGCAGCCTTCATCAGGCAAAGCAGCCCGTGCAGACAGCCGTTATCCGATGCTGCATGCGCTGACCGACCTGATTCCCCTATTGCAACACGCTGAGGAAAACAAAATATATGCCTAAATCTGCTCAACACGAAGCTGTAGAAAGCATGCGTATTGACAAGTGGCTCTGGGCGGCCCGCTTTTTTAAAACCCGTTCAATTGCCAAAGCAGCCATTGAAGGCGGCAAGGTGCATCATAATGGTGAGCGCGTCAAAGTTTCCAAGGAAATCCGGGTTGGTATGGAGCTGACCGTACAACAGGGCTTTGACCGCAAAACGGTCAAAGTACTGTCTTTATCAGCAGTCCGCGGTCCGGCACCGGTGGCCCAGCAACTTTATGAAGAAACTGAGGTCAGTATTGCTCGTCGGGAATTGATTGCATCACAAAGAAAGTTGCATAATCTAGCACGGCCTGATCATCGTCCAAGTAAAAAAGACCGACGACAAATCAGTAAATTTAAACAAGAAAATGATCAGTCCTATGACCAGTCCTGGTCATATCATGATGATTAATTTTGGGCGTCAGAATGTGTCGCAAGGCCACTGATTTTCATAGAAGAGAAACATAAATTCTGTCACTATACTCGGGTGGAAAGAGTTTGAAGTACATACATCCACTTGAGTATATTGTTTGGTGACATCGTATTGAGGTTGTAAGATGGATGAGAATAAAAGCAAGGCGCTAAATGCTGCCCTAAGCCAGATTGAAAAACAGTTTGGTAAAAACACAGTAATGCGTCTTGGTGACAATACCGTACAGGCTGTAGAAGCAGTATCTACCGGTTCATTAACGCTGGATATTGCGCTCGGTATTGGCGGTTTACCCAAAGGCCGTATTATTGAAATTTATGGCCCTGAATCTTCAGGTAAAACCACAATGACCCTGCAAGCCATTGCGGAATGTCAAAAAGCCGGCGGCACCTGTGCCTTTATTGATGCCGAACATGCTCTTGATCCTCAATATGCGCGCAAACTGGGTGTAGATATTGACAACCTGCTGGTTTCACAACCGGACAACGGTGAACAGGCACTGGAAATTGCCGACATGCTGGTACGTTCAGGCGCAATTGACCTGATCGTCGTCGACTCTGTTGCGGCCCTGACCCCTCGTGCCGAAATTGAAGGCGAAATGGGTGATTCACATATGGGCCTGCAGGCTCGTCTGATGAGCCAGGCGCTACGTAAAATTACCGGTAATGCCAAACGTTCTAACTGTATGGTGATCTTCATTAACCAGATCCGTATGAAGATTGGTGTGATGTTTGGTAGCCCGGAAACCACCACTGGTGGTAACGCACTGAAATTCTATGCCTCAGTACGTTTAGATATTCGCCGTGTTGGTCAGGTCAAAGAAGGTGATGAAATTGTCGGTTCTGAAACCAAAGTAAAAGTGGTGAAGAACAAGATGGCACCTCCGTTCCGTGAAGCGCTGTTCCAGATTCTGTACGGCAAAGGTGTGAACCATTTAGGTGAACTGGTCGACCTGGCTGTGCAGCAAGAGATTGTGCAAAAAGCTGGTGCTTGGTATTCATATCAAGGTGAAAAGATTGGCCAAGGTAAAAACAATACCATTCGCCATCTGGAAGAACATCCTGAACTGGCACAGACCATTGAAAAACTGATTCGTGAACAGCTATTAACCACAGGCAACGTGGTTGAAGAAAAAGACGAAGAGGAACCTGACTTTTCATTAGATCTGTAAGACTCAACTGTTGAGACTTTAGACATTACACAATACGCCCTACGGGGCGTTTTGTTATTATGCTGATGGCCCTTTTCTGCGAGATGCTTATGTCAGATGCGAAATTCACTAAACTGTTGGACTATGAAACCTTAAAGCAGCAATTTGGCGATGCAGAAGATCAGCCAGCACCATCTGTATCTGCAACTGCCCCGCCTGAATTTAATCCTGAAGAACGTTTATTCGATCATAATAACAGTCAGGAGCACAAACCGGGTTTAAGCGGCTCGCGTTTGCGCTCTTATGCTTTTGCAGTCCTAACCCGTAAAGAATATTCCAAAGCCGAACTGATTGAGAAACTGGCGCTGTATGCAGAAAACCGTGAAGAAGTGGTCGCCCTGGTCGATGAACTGTCACGCGAAAACTACCAGAGTGACCAGCGCGTGGCGGAAACCCTGCTGTCCAGCCAAAAGCGCAAAGGCAAAGGCCCCAATCAGATTAAAATGAAGCTGAAAAGCAAAAAAATTGATACCGCTTTAATTTCAGAAGAACTGAAAGAAACCGACTGGGTGCAGCAGGCCTACGAATTAAAAGTTAAAAAATTTGGTCCTGATGTCACGAAAGACCCAAAACTGAAAGCCAGACAGATCCGCTTTTTAATGTATCGTGGTTTTGAAATGGATGCGATTATGAAGGCGATTAACCGTAAAGCAGAAGATTAAAAACTGAATCTAGAGATGTAGATAAGCATCTAACTAGGATGAAACATCGACAAATATAAGAAAATAATATAGGGATTAAATCGAAAGGAAATTAAAAAGAAAAAAGCGATATTCTAAGAATTATAAAAATGGTGGCAACCCTACCAGCAAAGCTTCGGCACATCCCACGTCTGCTACCGTTGCTACCTTCCGGTCCTGGCGGGGTTCACAGGGTGAAATTGCGAAGTAACCGGCAGGGCTACCATTGCAGAAACAGAGTATAGACAATTTTATTGAACTTGCAAGTCCTGATTGCGCTTTTATATAAATCAGCCATCTATTTGATTATTAAAAAAACAGTTTGTATTTAATTGGTTATTTTGCAACAGAATTCCGAGAATTTTGACAGACGCCTAATTCATGACAACTTTGTAAAAGCTTATTGCAATTCGGGTTCGGGCCGTTTTTAATGTGCACATGATGATTTGGAATGAGCCCTTTCCTGACCGCACATTCCCAGTAAAGATAAAAGATGGATATGAAAATGATGCTAAAAAAGCATACGCTCTGTGCACTCACCCTGCTCTGCTCTGCGCCAGCACTGGCCAATATTCCCATTGAATCACGCGGCTTAAGTCAGAACAGCGGCAGCGCCAGCACCCCGGCGGCCATTGGCGCCTCCAATAGCGGCGCTCCGGTCACCACCAACCTGAACTGGCAATTGATGCAAAAAAACCAGCAGCTTGAAAATGATATTCGCACCCTGCGTGGCAAAATGGAAGAACAGGAAAACGAGATTGCCCAGCTCAAGCATGAACTGACCAACCGTTATACCGATTTAGACCAGCGTCTTGAACTGCTCAATCAGAAAATTGATCCGGAAGCAGCACCTGCTGTAGAGGAGGATAATCAACAGGATAGTTCTCCCAGTACAGCCAGCAGCAGCCAACCCACCAGTAACCCCGTAAATAATACCGCTGCCCCAGCACCAGCAGCGACCACCGTGGTTAGCACACAAAGCTCGACGGAAGAACTGGAAAAAGCCGCCTATACCATCGCTTTGGATGCCTATAAACAAGGCGGGGCCAAAAAAGCCATTGCCCCGATGCAGAACTTTATTAAAAACCATCCGAATAGCGTGTATATCAGCAATGCCTATTTCTGGCTGGCCGAGTTTAATCTGGCAATTGAACCGACCAATTACAGCGAAGCCAAAAAGAATTTTGAAATTGTTGCCAGCAAATATCCAAATTCGTCTAAAGCCTCCAATGCGGTGTATCGTCTGTATAGCATTGCCAAAAATGTCGACAAGAATGATGCACTGGCCGCGCAGTATCGTAGCACCCTGCTGACCAAATACCCGTCTTCCCAGGAAGCCGGCTTTGTGAAAAGCTCATAACCCAAAAGCCTCAGATGAGGCTTTTTTATAACAGCAGGATCGTGTTTAACGATGGGTATGTACTGACATGACAATACCCATCCCGGCCAGCAGACTGACCACAGCCGTACCGCCATAACTCATTAACGGTAATGGATCGCCGGTTACCGGTAAAATCCCGCTGACCATACCGGAGTTTAAAAACACAAAGAAGAAGAAGGTCAAGCCAACTGCACCGGCATATAGGCGACCGAAATTATGAAAACAGCTCAGGCTGATAATCAGGCAGCGGATAATAATTGCAGCAAACAGCGCGAACAGTAAAAATACGCCAAAGAAGCCAAATTCTTCAGCATAGGTCGACATAATAAAGTCAGTATGATGCTCCGGCAAATAACCCAAATGCGACTGAGTGCCTTCCAGATAGCCCTTACCGGTCAGACCACCCGAACCAATGGCAATTTTAGATTGAATAATATTCCAGCCAGCGCCGAGTGCATCAGATTCCGGATCAAACAGGGTTAAAATCCGTTTCTTTTGATATTCCTGTAATAAAAACATCCAGGCCAGCGGTGCAACAATGGCCATCGCCGCAAATGCCCCGCCAATTAAACGCCAGGACATGCCGCTCAGAAACAATACAAAAATGCCCGGAATAATCAGGCCAATGTTCAAGTCCGGCTGTAGCGCCACCAGCACAAAAGGAATGCCGAGCAGCACTAGCGCACCGACGATTTGCAGGAATTTGGGTGGAAACGGTTTACGAGCAAAATACCAGGCCATCATCAGTGGCATGGTAAATTTCATGAATTCACTGGGCTGCATACTGCCAATACCGGGCAGACTGATCCAGCGTTTGGCACCCATGCGGGTTTCACCAATCAGCAGCACCAGTACCAGCATGAGCACGGCCAGGGCATAAAAATAGGGACTGGCGGCCTGATAGACCTTGGGAGGAATCTGCGCACAGATAAACATGGCAATAAAGCCGATACCAAAGCTGATGCCCTGACGCATCACCATTCCCATATCCTGTGCGGTGGCACTATACACCACCATCAGCCCTAAAATTGCATTCAGGATCAGGAAGCATAATAGCCAAGGATCGAGGTGTAGTTTGGTCCAGCGAGAGGTATCGCTTTTAATGCTTCTTCCATCACGTAAAGAGTGACGTAAAAAACGATACTGCTGAGAAGGTATCATTGCGCCCCATTCAATCCAGATAACAAATCATCGGCAATTATAGGATGAACTATGCGCAGAGTGAATCGGAAATACACACCCGACTCATGATTTCAGCAAAGATTTTTTATGCAGTACTTCCGGCGTGCTGGGCTTGCAGAATTAAACGCGCCAGCTCCAGATCATCGGGATAGGTAATTTTAATATTGTCCGAGCGTCCCTGTACCACCTGTACCGGATAGCCACCATGCTCCAGCGCACTGGCTTCATCGGTAATATTCACCTCTTGCGCCAATGCCTGTTCAATCGCGCGTTTTAGCTCACCTAAGCGCGCCATTTGCGGGGTTTGCGCCTGCCACAGCTGGGCACGGTCTACTGTGGTCTGAATCTGCTGCTGCGTCTCTACGCGCTTGAGGGTGTCACGGACCGGAATGGCCAGAATGGCACTCTGGTTGCTGTGTACCGCCTGATTCACCAGCGCATATAAGTTTTCAACCGCCACACAGGGACGCGCGGCATCATGCACCAGCACCCAGTCTTCATCCGATGCAATAGCAGATAAATACTGCAAGGCATTCAGTACCGAGTTGACCCGCTCTGCGCCACCCAGACAAAAATGAGCTTTATCCTGATGTGCAAACGGCAAACGCTGGGCCACATCATCCTGCGCACCCATGGCCAGCACATAACCTGCCAGCGGCAACTGGTTTAAACGCGCTACCGTATGCTCCAGCACCGTGTGGTCTTGGATCATCTGGTATTGCTTGAGTTCGGATTTGGAAAAGCGACTGCCCGAGCCTGCTGCCGGAATAACGGCCCAAAGTTTATGGTGTAGGGGTTGTTGCAGCTGGCTGTGGTGCTTCATTGGTACGTAAATCTACCTGGGCATTCGGATTGATATAAATCGGCTTATATTGGGTACTGATGGTACTCATCTGTACAAAAGTTTCATGCGGTTTAATTAAGCCCAGATCAAGACGGGCATGTTCTTCGATGGCTTCTACACCATTTTTTAAATCATAAACTTCCGCGGCCAAAACCCGGTTACGTTCTTTTAATTCATTATTGAGTTCGGTTTGTTGTTGTATTTTCTGGGTCAGTTCCTGATGTTCACGATAACCACCTTCACCAAACCAGTATAAATATTGAAACCCTGCGATCAGAACGATCGCAAGGCCCAACAGTACTTTACTCGATTTCGAGTCGAATACACTTAACATTGACATCTGTCGCTTAGTTTAAACCTTTAAACTCAGCTTTACCGCGATATGCAGCATTCGTCAATTCTTCAATACGAAGTAATTGGTTATATTTCGCTACACGGTCAGAACGGCATAGAGAACCAGTCTTGATTTGACCTGCTGCTGTACCTACTGCAAGATCGGCAATGGTCGAGTCTTCAGTTTCACCTGAACGGTGAGAAATAACAGTCGAGTAACCATTGGCTTTTGCAAGGTAGATGGCATCTAAAGTTTCAGTCAAGGTACCAATCTGGTTGTATTTAATCAGAATCGAGTTACCCACTTTTTCGTTGATACCGCGTTGCAGGATTTTAGGGTTAGTCACGAACAGGTCATCACCGACCAACTGGATCTTGTCGCCAAGAATTGACGTCAGGTAAGACCAGCCTTCCCAGTCAGATTCATCTAAACCATCTTCAATTGAGATAATTGGATATTGGTTTACCAAGCCAGCTAAATAGTCAGCAAACTGGTTGCTGGTGAATGCTTTGTTGCCTTCGCCTTCCAGTACGTATTGACCATTCTTGTAGAATTCAGAAGATGCACAGTCAAGCGCAAGCATCATGTCAGAACCTGCCTTGTAGCCAGTCTGTTCAATTGCTTCAAGAATTACGGTAATTGCTTCTTCGTTTGAACGTAAGTTCGGCGCGAAACCACCTTCATCACCTACAGCTGTGTTCAAACCTTTTTTCTTTAATACTGATTTTAACGCATGGAATACTTCAGCGCCTGAACGTAATGCTTCAGCGAATGAAGTGAAACCTACTGGCTCAATCATGAACTCTTGGATGTCAACAGTGTTGTCTGCGTGCGCACCACCGTTCAGGATGTTCATCATTGGCACAGGCATAGTCAAAATGGTTTGACCACGTAAATCTGCGATGTATTGGAAAAGAGGAATTTTCTTTTCATCAGCAGCAGCGCGTGCAGCAGCCAAAGATACGGCTAGCGTTGCGTTTGCACCTAATTTTTCTTTGTTTTCAGTACCATCTAAAGCAATCATCGTATTGTCGATGTCTTTTTGCTCAAATACTGATTTACCCACCAGCGCATCACGGATTAGCGTGTTAACGTTGTTTACGGCAGTTTTCACACCTTTACCTAAGTAACGTGCTTTATCGCCATCACGAAGTTCTAAAGCTTCACGAGAACCAGTTGAAGCACCAGATGGTGCACATGCACGGCCAACTACGCCAGATGCTAAGATTACGTCTGCTTCGATGGTTGGGTTACCACGAGAGTCCAAAATTTCACGTGCACGAATGTCAACGATTTGGCTCATGAACAATTCCTCAGTTGATTGAATAATAGATGCTGTTGCGGGCATCAATGAGTATCTAACTTTTTGAATCCTTTAACTAAAGTATCCAATTCTTTTAATTGCGCCAAGAATGGCTCTAGCTGTGACAGGCGCAGCGCACACGGGCCATCACATTTGGCCACATCCGGATCTGGATGCGCTTCCAGGAATAAACCTGCAAGCCCGGTCGCCATACCGGCACGCGCCAGTGTGGTGATTTGCGCACGGCGACCACCTGCTGAATCGGCACGGCCACCCGGCGTTTGCAGCGCATGGGTCACATCGAAGAATACCGGCACATTCATCTCTTTCATGATGTCAAAGCCCAGCATGTCAACAACCAGATTATTGTAACCAAAGGCTGAGCCCCGTTCACAAAGAATCAGTTTGTCATTACCAGCTTCCAGACATTTATGCAGGATATGACGCATTTCATGCGGCGCAAGGAATTGGGCTTTTTTAATGTTGATGATGGCCTGTGTTTTGGCCATAGCTTCAACTAAATCGGTCTGACGGCTTAAAAAGGCAGGAAGCTGAATAATGTCAGCAACTTCAGCCACCGGCGCAGCCTGATACGGCTCATGCACGTCGGTGATAATCGGAACATTGAAGTGTTTTTTGATGTCTGCCAGCCACTCAATCCCTTTTTCCAGGCCTGGGCCACGGAACGAGTTCAGGCTTGAACGGTTGGCTTTATCAAAGCTGGCCTTAAAAACGTAAGGAATATTCAAACGTGTGCAGATATCAATATAGGTTTCTGCAATTTCAAAGGCCAAATCTTTGGACTCAAGTACGTTCATGCCGCCGAATAGTACAAATGGCAAGTGGTTTGCCATTTGTATATCGCCTAAACGTACAACTTCTTGTGCTTTTAATTGTGACATTTAAACTTCCTGGTTTATTCCTTTTACCGCTTAGTGCTTGTTTTGGTACTGCTTTTTGGCAGCATCAATAAAGCTTGCAAACAGCGGGTGTCCATCACGTGGCGAGCTGGTAAATTCTGGGTGGAATTGTACCGCAATAAACCAAGGATGTTGAGGGATTTCAACTGTTTCCACCAAGTGCTGTACTGGTGAATAACCTGAGATTTTCATGCCTTTTTCTTCAAGAACAGGAATATAACGGTTATTCATTTCATAGCGGTGGCGGTGACGTTCAATAATTTCTGCTGAACCGTACACTTCACAGGTTTTGGTGCCTTCAACCAGTTCTGATTTTTGTGCACCTAAACGCATGGTACCGCCGAGGTCAGAATCAACTGAACGCTGCTGTACTTCACCACGCTCATCTAACCATTCGGTAATCAGACCAATTAATGGAGATTTGGTTGAACGGTTAAATTCAGTTGAAGTCGCATCTGCAATACCGGCAACATTACGTGCGTATTCGATCACGGCAAGCTGCATACCTAAACAGATGCCCAGGAATGGAACACCGTTTTCACGTGCATAGCGGATTGCCGCCATTTTGCCTTCAGTACCGCGCTCACCAAAGCCGCCAGGGACCAGAATTGCGTCAGCATCTTTCAGTACGGCTGCAACGTCCTGGCTTTCCAGGTCTTCTGCATTGACATAGTCAATTTGTACTTTGACACGGTTTTGAATACCGGCATGCAATAATGCTTCGTTCACCGATTTATAGGCATCTGGCAGTTCAACGTATTTACCAACCATCGCTACACGTACGGTGTATTCCGGATTCAGTAAGGCTTCAACCACGTTATCCCAGTCAGACAGGTCTGCTTCTGGCACATCAAAACCAAAACGTTCACAGATCAAATCATCAACATCCTGCTCATAGAAGGTACGTGGAATTTGATAAATGGTTTTGGCATCTTTACATACCACCACTGCACGCGCTTCAACGTTGGTGAACAGTGCAATTTTGCGGGTAGTATCTGCGTCTACATCGTGCTCAGTACGGCAGATTAAGATATCTGGCTGAATACCGATTGACAGTAATTCTTTAACCGAGTGCTGGGTTGGCTTGGTTTTTAACTCTGCTGCAGACTTGATGTATGGCAACAGGGTTAAATGCATCAGCATGGTACGTTTATGACCGAGCTCAACCATGAGCTGACGGACCGATTCCATGAATGGGAGAGATTCAATGTCACCGACCGTGCCGCCAATCTCAACAATGGCAACGTCATAACCTTCACCTGCGCGAAGGACACGCTCTTTAATATTATCTGTGATGTGTGGAATCACCTGAACGGTACCGCCCAGATAATCACCACGACGCTCTTTATTTAAGACGTCTTGGTACACGCGACCTGATGTGAAGTTGTTTAACTTCGTCATCTTCGCACGACGCAAGAAACGTTCGTAATAACCCAAGTCTAAGTCAGTTTCAGCACCATCCTCTGTGACAAAAACTTCACCATGTTGGAAAGGACTCATCGTCCCTGGATCGACATTGATGTATGGATCCATTTTGACCATGGTTACTTTCAAACCACGGGCTTCTAAAAGTGCAGCAACTGAAGCAGCTGAAATACCTTTACCTAGTGATGAAACAACACCACCAGTCACGAAAATAAAATGGGTCATTGGGTTTCTCGTACAATCGAGCCTAAACTGGCCTGCAATGTTGCGCAATTTTACTTTACTCTGCACCTATAAAGCAAAGTCATTCCGCATCAATTCATAGAACAATAAACAATTGGCTATTCTATCAGCATTTCCGATAAAAAATTAGATTTTATTCATAGGATTTTCATCTGATTTTTTGCTGTTATAATACGCGCATCTCGTTGAACCCTCCTTTTTTAGATTATGAACAAAAAATTTTTGATTTGTGGTGCAATTGCAACCAGTTTATTCCTGAGTGCCTGTGTTAAAAAAGAAGCACCTCAGGAAGAAGAACAGGTTGAAGTTGAGGTTCAGCAAACTGAGCAGATCACTGAGCCAGCCCAGTTCGAGCCACTTGAAGCAGAAACGCCAGAAGTGTCTGAAACTGAAGCGCCAGTGGAATACGAAGTTGAACGTACTGAAACTGAAAACACCACAACTGAAATTCGTCGTGAAGTGACGCCACGTGAACCTGCGCCAGCCCCTCAGCCAGCTCAGGCCGCTCCTGCTGAAGACAAGCCGGTAGAAGCCCGTCCAGCCAACCCGGACCCGGACAGCCAGTCACAAGATGACGCTGTTGCCGCAGCCATTGCCGCAGCAACCCCAGCGCTTGAAAACTGATTTCAGCCTTCAAGCACTGTTGCATAAAAAAACCCAGTCCATGTACTGGGTTTTTTATTGGCCTTTTTATGAAGCTGTTCCATTCAGGAATAAGAACGTTCACCCTGTTGATGCTGGTTCTTTAAATAATCAGCCATTAAACGTGTGGCCCAGGACTGTGGCGCACCTAAACCTTCATAAAAACCGCAATGACTGCCCTTTTTGGTGGTCACCACCATAATATTCGGCATTTTCTGAATACGTTCTTTATACGGTTCCAGATTTTTAATATGACAAACCGGATCATCTTCGGCGTTTAAAATCATCAGGGGAATTTTGACATTCTGGAACACATAAATCGGGTTAATGGCTTTGCTATAACTTTCATAATCATGATAGCCGGCCATCTCAAAATAGGCCTGTTCAAATTCGGCCAGGTTTTGCGCGGTAATGACTTTGGCCAGCGATTTGGTTTTCTGCCAGCTACTCCGATAAGGATCAATAAAGGCCTGAATCACCTTTTTGGTCATGACCTTACTATAAAACGGATGAACATGGTTAAAGCCGATTTCGGTGTCATACCCCGGGCACAGTGCAAAAGCAGCTTTTAGCGGCGTTTTGTCGCCTTCTTCACCTAAATAACGCACCAGCAAACCGGTACCGGCCGATGAACCTACCCCATATAGGGCAGAAACCGGGAATTTTTTCTGAATAAACTGGATCTGTTCCCGTAAATCTTCGGTGGAACCAAACAGGCAGATTTTCGGAACCGGCATAGGCAAGTTGGCATGACCACGGCGTAAACATAAGGCAATACGCCAGCCGGTCTGCTGATGTAAATCCCGCACCAGCTCGCTCATGCTCTCGGCAGTTCCGACAATGGTGTGCATTACAATAATGGTTGGGGTGCGTGGTGGCAGATGCAGACCGTACCAGGCAATAGCCGTTACGCCACCATCGGACATGTTCAGCTGCTCAATGGCATCGTAATGCAGGCGGATGGTTTTTTTCTTGATTAAGTCAAAATAAAGCAGATGCGCATGGGTATTGGACAGCCACGGGGTTGGCCGGTATTTCTGTTTCAGTTGCGGTAAAACATCTATACAGCGCCGGATTTGACCTTCGGGATTAAAATATAAGGTCGGTTCTGCGGCGCCGGTCCATTCATCAATCAAGCGCTGGGTGAGCTGGGCCATTTTCTGGATCACAAATTTCATGTTTTGTTCCCCCCTTTTATGGTTTGGCTTATATCATGCTAGTTCTCTCATGTTATGAAGTCAGTTGAGTTCAGGGCTTAGATCAGGTGGGCATAAATTGTGCCATCCGTTGTCCCATCTCGGCAGCCAAAGCTTCGAGGCCGCTTTTAGGACGAATCATCACTTCAAAATCAATGATCTGACCTTGATCATTGAAGCGGATCATATCAATACCCTTGAGTTTTTTATCTCCCACCTGGGCAGAAAACTCAAGCACAACATTGTTACCGTCTGCAGCATAAAATTCACGGTGATAGCTAAAGTTCTCAAAGACCTGAATCACGTTGGTCAGAATAAAAAATACCACCTGCTTGCCGGCATAAGGCTGATAAGCCACCGGAGAACGAAACACCACCTCATCGGCCAGCAGTTCATTCAGGATGGCCATATCACGCTGTTCAAGCATCTGGTGCCAACGGGCAATCGCGGTTTTGGTGATGTGTAAGGTCATTTTGGGGTCCTTTTTTGTTTTGATATTTCATTGCTATATAAACTCCCCCTGAGCAAGTTTTAAAGCATTGCTTTAAAACGAAGTGCAAGAAAGGGGGATTTAGAAGGGTTTTTCTACAAGAATCCCTCCCAACCTCCCTTTTTCAAAGGAAGGAGTTGATTCTATTCAGTGAATTCCCTCAGCTTCCAGAAGATGAGCAACCCTGCTGCACAGGGCAGAGGCGGTTATTCACCCTCTCCCCAGCGCTCTTCCATAGGGAGAGGGTGAAGGAATTGCATTAAATTTTCGCCGCCAACTCTGCGCCCTGACGGATTGCGCGTTTGGCATCTAGCTCACCGGCTTCCTTGGCACCGCCAATCAGATGCACATTTTTACCCGCAGCTTGCAGCTGATCGTACATGGCGGTATATGATTCCTGTCCGGCACAGATCACCACGTTTTCAACTTCCAGCAGCATCGGCTGGTCATTGACCGTAATATGCAGGCCCTGATCATCAATTTTCTGATAGCTTACGCCTGCCATCATTTTAACATCGCGGTTTTTTAAGCCGGTACGATGAATCCAGCCGGTGGTTTTGCCCAGGCCTGCTCCCACCGAAGATGCTTTACGCTGCAATAAATAGATTTCATGATTGGAGGCTTCTACCTGTGCCGGTTTCAGGCCACCGACATGCTCATATTCGGTATCAATCCCCCATTCATCATAGAATTTTTCCGGATTCAGACTGCCACTTTCACCGGCATGACTTAAGTATTCTGCGGTATCAAAACCAATTCCACCAGCACCAATAATCGCAACCCGTTTCGCCACCGGTCGACGCTCTTTCAGCACATCCAGATAGCTCAGAACTTTAGGATGATCAATTCCTTCAATCTCCAGCTGACGTGGAGTCACCCCGGTTGCCACCACAATTTCGTCAAAACTGCTTTTGCTCAGCTCATCAAAGCTGGCCGTATGGTTCAGTTTTAGCTGAATGCGTGGCTGCAACTCAATTTGACGTTTGAAATAACGCAAGGTTTCATAAAACTCTTCTTTGCCCGGAATGGTCTTGGCAATATTAAACTGCCCGCCAATCTGGTTAGAGGCTTCAAAAATCGTCACTTCATGACCACGGTCTGCCGCATAAATTGCAAAGCTTAAACCGGCTGGACCCGCTCCAATCACCGCAATATTTTTTGGTTGGCTGGCTTCTTTAAAGATCAGTTCGGTTTCATGACAGGCACGCGGATTGACCAGACAGGAGGCAATTTTCATGGAGAAAATATGGTCCAGACAGGCCTGGTTACAGGCAATACAGGTATTAATTTCATCGCTACGGCCCTGCTCGGCTTTCACCACAAAATCGGCATCTGCCAAAAATGGACGCGCCATCGACACCATATCGGCCTGACCGGTCGCCAGTACATGCTCTGCCATTTCTGGGGTATTAATCCGGTTAGAAGTGATTAAAGGAATTTTGACTTCACTTTTGAGCTTTTCTGTGACCCAGCTAAAAGCCGCACGCGGCACTTTGGTGGCAATGGTCGGAATACGTGCTTCATGCCAGCCAATACCGGTATTAATAATGGTCGCACCCGCTTTTTCAATTTCTTTGGCCAGCTGCACCACTTCTTCAAAACTTGATCCGCCTTCGACCAGATCCAGCATCGACAGACGATAGATAATAATGAAGTTTTCGCCGACTTCAGCACGGGTACGTTTCACGATTTCAATTGGAAAGCGAATCCGGTTTTCATAGCTACCGCCCCATTCATCATCACGATGATTGGTGCGCTTGGCAATAAACTCGTTAATCAAGTAGCCTTCCGAACCCATAATTTCAACACCGTCATAACCGGCATATTTGGCCAGCTTGGCACAGTTGGCAAAATCGGCAATGGTCTGCTGCACTTCGGCCGAGGTGAGTGCATGCGGTTTAGACGGGTTAATAGGCGCCTGAATCGCGGATGGCGCCACAATATCCGGCTGATAGGAATATCGTCCGGTATGCAAAATCTGCAAGGCGATTTTACCGCCCGCTTCATGCACGGCTTGGGTGACCACTTTATGTTTTTCAGCTTCGGCCAAGGTGTCAAGTTTATTGCCACCTGCAAAGGTTAAGCCGGCATCATTTGGAGAAATCCCGCCGGTTACAATCAGGCCTACGCCGCCTTTGGCACGCTCTGCATAGAATGCTGCCATCCGTGCATAACCATTTGGTGCTTCTTCAAGACCCACGTGCATAGAACCCATAAGTACGCGGTTTTTTAAGGTGGTAAAGCCTAAATCAAGCGGGGCTAACAGATGCGGATAATTCGACATATTCTCTCCTTGGCTGGCCAAAAGCGGGCTATTTTTATGTTAATGCAACTTGTTGCATAAATTTATATGCGAATTTTGACTTTTATGCAACATGTTGCATAATATTTTAGATTCATACTTGCATGATCTCGTCTATGTCTTTAGCCCATGTATTACTCACCAGCCTGATTGAAAAACCCAGTACGGGCATTGAACTGGCCCGGCGCTTTGATCGCTCGATGGGCTTTTTCTGGAATGCTACCCATCAGCAGATTTATCGTGAATTAAACAGCATGCTCAGCAAAGGCTGGATTTCCACTTTGGCTGAAGAAGATGCCCAAGGCCGTAAAAAAACCTATCAGGTTGAGGCCGCAGGCCGGGTCGAACTGGCCGACTGGATGGTCAAGCAAGGTCCTCCGGCGCAGCTCCGTGAAGAACTGATGGTGCGTTTACGGGCCGAAGCACAACTCGGCGGTAATGAGGTTTTGCCCGAGCTAGAGCGGCATTTACAGTTGCATCAGGAAAAATTACAGCTGTATCAGGCCATTTATGCCAAAGACTTTGCCCAGCAGACCGACGAAAATCGTACCTTATATATTCATAAAATGATTTTACAGCTGGGTATCGAGCAGGAAATCGGCTGGATTCGCTGGCTGGACGCGGTGATTCCTGCGCTAAAAGCTTTTGATCAACAACAATAAAATTTCAAGGAATGAAATCTCATGCCGTATTATGTCATGCCCGATGGCGAAGGTTTATTTGTACGTGAATTTGGTCAGGGCCAACCGGTGCTGGTGCTGTCCGGTTTGGGCATGCACAGCTGGCAATGGCTGCCGTTTTTGTGGCCGCTACGCAAACAGTTCCGTTTTATTATTCCCGACTGGCGCGGCTTTGGCGGTTCGAAACAGTGCCGGATTCCGGAGCTGGATGCCATTTCCAGCCACTGGCAGGATGTGCAATCCTTAATTCAGCAAATGCAGCTGCAACAGTTTATAATCATTGCCTATTCGATGGGCGCGACCACCGCCATGCATGGCATGCAATATGGACAGCTGGCAACGCAGTTAAAAGCCTATCTGCATATTGATCAGACCCCAAAAATCCTGGTAGATGAACACTGGGCTTATGGCCTGTTTGGCCAGCAGCACAGCCGCTTTAAACAGATTTTATCTGAACTGTCCGCGCTATTTACGGAACACGCACATCTTCAGTGGATTCACGATTTAAATAACACAGCCAAAGATCAACTGTTTGCTTTATGGATGCAGTTTATTGAGCTGCAAAATAACAACCCTCGCCAGCGAGCCATCTTTCGTAAAATCCTGCAACAGCCACGTTTGCAACATCTGCTGTTACCCTCATCTCGACTGGACTATATGGCCTGGTATATCCGTAACTATTTGGAGCATACCGAAGATTATCGCGAGGCCTTAAGCCAGCTAAACTGTCCTACGGTGTTTTTTAGCGGGGTGCAATCGGTACTCTATCCAGTACAGGGGCAAACCCTGATTGCCCAGAGTGTGGCACAGGCACAGCAGGTGTTATTTGAAAAATCAGGGCATACTCCGCTACTGACTGAGCCGCTGAAATTTGCCCGTGAAATTAAACACTTTTTGTTGCAGCATCAGTAAGTATCTACATCAATATTTATAGCGCACTCAATAAAAAAAGCCGAACAGTATGAGGTTCGGCAAAAAGCAAGTGAAAATCAGCAATCAAGGCAAAGCGCTAGGCAATTTTCCCATCAATAATGCCCTGCTGTTTTAAAGCTTGCAGTTCTTCGGTAGATTTAAAGCGGGACAAAATATAGGCCGTATGTTCACCCAGTTGCGGTGGTGACTGCCGGTATTCGACCGGTGTATCTGACAGCTTGATTGGTGATGCAATCATCCTAAATTGCGCATTTAAACTGTGCGGCAAATTAACCAGCATCTGACGATGCTGAATTTGCGGTTCTGCCAGGACATCTTCAATCGAGTTAATTACCCCGACCGGCACTTTGACCGCATGAATCCGGCGTACCCATTCCTCTGCATTAATTACAGAATGCGGCGATTCCGGTCTGTGCTCGGCCTAGAATTAAGGCATGTACGTCATGCGTGCCTTCATAGGTATTCACCACTTCCAGATTCACCAGATGACGCGCTACACCAAACTCATCCGAAATGCCGTTACCACCCATCATGTCACGAGCCAAGCGGGCAATATCCAGCGCCTTGCCACAGTTATTGCGCTTGATTAAAGATGTCCCTTCAACCGAAGCAATACCTTCATCTTTCATGCGGCCAAAACGTAATGCGGCCTGTAAACCTAAAGCAATTTCAGTTTGCATATCGGCCAGTTTTTTCTGGATTAACTGATTGGCAGCCAAAGGACGACCAAACTGTTTACGGTCCATGGTGTACTGATGTGCGGTATGCCAGCAGAACTCCGCCGCACCCATCGCACCCCAGGCAATGCCGTAACGGGCACTGTTCAGGCAGGTAAATGGACCTTTTAAGCCACGGACTTCTGGGAAAGCATTTTCTTCTGGGACAAATACGTTATCCATTACAATTTCACCGGTGATGGAAGCACGTAAACCGACCTTGCCGAGAATCGCAGGCGCAGACAGCCCTTCCCAGCCTTTTTCCAGAATAAAGCCGCGAATGTCACCGACATTGCCTTCAGGTGAAACTTCTTTGGCCCAGACCACAAATACATCGGCAATTGGGCTGTTGGTAATCCACATTTTTGCGCCTGTTAAACGATAACCGCCATCGACTTTTTTGGCACGGGTAATCATGCTGCCCGGGTCAGAACCATGATCCGGTTCGGTCAGACCAAAGCAGCCAATATATTCACCCGTAGCTAATTTTGGTAAATACTTCTGTTTTTGTTCTTCCGAGCCAAATTCATTAATCGGTACCATCACCAGCGAACTTTGTACACTGGCCATAGAACGGTAGCCTGAATCAACACGCTCAACTTCACGGGCAATCAGACCATAGCTGACATAATTTAAACCGGCACCGCCGTATTGCTCAGGAATGGTCGGGCCCAGCAAACCGAGCTCGCCCATTTCACGGAAAATGGTCGGATCGGTTTTTTCATGACGGAACTGTTCTAATACACGTGGCATCAGCTTGTCCTGACAATAGGCCGCAGCAGTATCACGGATCATGCGTTCTTCTGCAGTCAGCTGCTGCTCCAGCAGGAATGGGTCTTGCCAGTCAAAATGTACTTTACGGCCTGAATGTGAATTTACCATTTGATTCATAGCTTCCTCTGCCTGAATGATGTTCTCGTTGTTTGTGTTGATACTATGTGTGAAAAATAATATTTTCAAACGAGATTTTTTAATGCAGATATGCATTCTCCGCATATCTTAAATAAGCATATTCATACTGGAGCTGCGCATCGCTCTAAAACCTGTGAAGAAACAATAAAAAATAAACAAATTGGCGATCATAGTGCCTTCATCTATGCTATTTTCAAATACCTGTGCAGATAAAGGATGATCTGAAATGCGGCGTAATATTCCCTCTTTACAGGCCTTGCTCTGCTTTGAGTCGGCAGCCAAGCATTGCAGTTATACTCATGCCTCGCAAGAACTGTTTATTACCCAGAGTGCGGTTTCCCGGCAAATCCAGCAGCTGGAAGAATTTCTTGGCTTAAGCCTGTTTATCCGGACCCGGCATGGAGTCGAACTGACGCCTGCAGGACAGCATTATTATAAAAGTATCAAACCCTATTTACTGGGGCTGGAGCAAAGCACGCTCGATGTGATGTCGCATAAAGGATTAGGTGGCACCTTAAAACTGGGTGTGGTACCGACCTTTGCCACGCGCTGGCTGGTGCCGAAGCTGCATCGTTTTAACCAGCGCTATCCGGAAATTACCATCCATTTGGAAACCAGCACCAAGCCGTTTTTATTTAATGAAAATATTTTTGATGCGGCCATTTATGCCGGTACGCAGCAGCAGATTGATCATTGGCCCGGAATCCACACCCATTTTTTAATGAAGGAAGATGTAGTACCGGTGTGCTCACCGCAGCTGATTGCTCGGCATTTTCCTGCGGCACAAAAAAGCCATCGCTATGGTTATAACCTGGCTGCTGAACAATTACAGCAACTGCCTTTATTACAGCAAACCACACGACCGACCATCTGGCAGGAATGGTTCCAGACCCAGCAGATTGAGCATGCCCATCCGTATGATGGACAGCGTCATGAACTGTTTTCGATGCTGGCTGTGGCCGCCAGTCATGGCATGGGCATGGCACTCATCCCGCAAATGCTGATTCAGCAGGAATTAACCAGCGGTGAACTGGTGCTGGCCTCAGATCAGCAGCTCAGCGACCGGCGCTCCTATTATCTGGTGCATTCTAGTCAGGAAAATTCAGTTTTAATTCAGAAATTTGTAGAATGGATGCAACAGGAAGTCACGCACAGTATCGCCACACAGGAATCTGCCTATGCCTAAACTGATTGTTTTCTCCGGCGCCGGAATGAGTGCCGAAAGCGGGATCAATACCTTCCGTGATAGTGATGGATTGTGGGAACAGCATCGGGTGGAAGATGTGGCCACACCGGAAGCTTGGGCCAAAAATCCGGCGCTGGTGCAGCGTTTTTATAATGAACGACGCAAAAATATTCTGAATGCCCAGCCCAACGCGGCACATCAACTGATTGCCGAACTGGAACAGTATTTTGATGTGGCTGTTATTACCCAGAATATTGATGATCTGCATGAACGTGCCGGTAGCCAGCAGGTATTACATTTGCATGGCAATATCCGGCTGGCCAAAACCTCCGGACCCGATGCACAAACCACTACCCGCTTTTACCCGATTGAAGGCGCCGAGCTGGATTTGGAACGCGATGTCTGTGATGCGGGTTATCCGCTACGGCCACACGTGGTCTGGTTTGGTGAAGCGGTACCAGCCTATGAACAAGCGATTGAATGGGTGCAGGATGCCGATATTTTTATTGTGATTGGCAGCAGTCTGGCGGTCTACCCGGTGGCCGGTCTGGTTCATGAAATTCCGGCCAGCTGTCAGGCCTATTATATTGACCCGAAAGCCAATCAGCAGCGTTTACCGGCGCAATATGAATGTATTGCCGCCACTGCAACCCAAGGTTTGGTACAGTTAAAACCACGTCTGCTGGCTGCCCTGTAAGTTGAATCAAAACCATCGGCCAAACACAAAAGGCTCAAAACCAATATATGACCTTGAGCCTTTGCTGTTTTACTGAAGCAGTCAGTGTCTTAGCTGACTTGGGCAAAAACTGCTTCCGGTGGTGTTACCTCACTGACCAGATTATGCAGGGCAAAAATTTCATCCAGCTGTTCCTGAGTCAGTAATTCCTGCTCCAGTACCACCTGCTGAATGGTTTTGTTTTCAGCAATACACAGTTTCCCGATTTCATCACATTTGGCATGACCTAGAATCGGATCAAGCAAAGTGACAATACCGACGCTACGCATCACCGCATCATGGCAAGCCTGTTCATTGGCCTGAATGCCCTGAATACATTTCTCATCCAGACTTTTCATGGCTTGAGTCAATAACTGGATGGATTCATGAATCGACACGGCAATCACCGGTTCCATCACGTTTAACTGCAACTGCCCGGCTTCGGCCGCCATGGTCACGGTCAGGTCATTGCCAATCACTTTAAAGGCAATCTGGTTCACCACTTCCGGAATGACCGGATTGACCTTGGCCGGCATAATCGAAGAACCGGCCTGCAACTCCGGTAACCGGATTTCCCCCAGACCAGTACGCGGGCCAGAACTTAATAAACGCAGGTCATTACAGATTTTCGATAATTTCACTGCCAGACGTTTCAGTGTGCTGGATAAAATGATGAAAACCCCACAGTCGCTGGTGGCTTCAACATAATCTTCTGCGCCAATTAATGGCAAGCCGCTAATCTCTTTTAAAGCCTGCACCGCTTCCTGGGCATAGCCTTTGGGAGTATTTACACCCGTACCAATCGCGGTAGCGCCGAGGTTAATTTCCAGTAACAACTGACGGGTCCGGTCAATCAGTTTTAAATCTTCTTTTAACAAGGTGGCAAAGGCACGGAACTCCTGCCCCAAGGTCATCGGCACGGCATCTTGCAGCTGGGTCCGGCCCATTTTTAATACATACTGAAATTCAGCTACTTTCTTGTAGAAACTGTCAATCAGGTTACGCATCTGCACGAACAGATCATCCAGACTGTAATAGGTGGCTAAACGCAAGGCCGTCGGATAGACATCATTGGTCGATTGCGACTTATTGACATGATCATTCGGATGAATAGAAAAATAACTGCCTTTTTCCAGCCCCAGATGTTCTAAGGCGATATTGGCAATCACCTCATTGCTGTTCATGTTAATCGACGTTCCGGCACCGCCCTGATAAACATCTAAAGGAAAATGCGCACGCCATGCAGCAGGCTGTTCAATCAGCTGGTCACAGGCATACTGAATCGCCTCAGCCACCTGCGGGGAGATTTTCTCAAACTGTAAATTGGTTTGTGCAGATGCTTTTTTCACTTGCGCCAAAGCACGAATGAAATGCAGGTTTTCACCGACCTGCTGATTGGAGATCTGGAAGTTCTCCAAGGCACGCAAGGTATGAATACCATAATAACTGTCTGCCGGCACTTCTTTAGCACCCAGCAAATCATGCTCTATTCTTGTTTTCTCTGTCTGAACCGTAATCACACTGTTTACTCACTATTTCGCACCAATATTGTGCATAAGAAAATCTTAAACCTGTGCCAGCCTGAAACTACACAAGATTGATACGCTTTTTGAAATATTTAATTACACATTCTTTCTAAATGTACGGGATGTAACATAATGTAAATTTACTCCATTTTTAAGCCAGATTTAACAGATTCTCTCCATATTTGCAAAAATAAAAATATTCACCACTTTATTCAAAATTTTGACTTAATAATTTTCCACTCATTGCAGCCATTTTTGCAATTGTATCTAAAGCTACAAACTGCAACACAAGACCGCTATAAATCCCGTCGAAATGTTACAGAACGTAATTTTAATTCCATGCTTGAATCAGCTCCTTGAAAAAATGCGCAAAAAATCATCTCGGATGGATGAACGCTTACAGACAAAGGATGGGCATATGAGTCAACTGAATCCCACATTAATTACCTTTATATTTTATATCGTGGCCATGATCGGTATCGGGCTGTATGCCTACAAGGCCACCACAGATTTCTCGGATTATATTCTTGGGGGCCGCAGTCTGGGCAGCGTGGTGACTGCGCTTTCTGCCGGCGCATCGGATATGAGCGGCTGGCTGCTGATGGGTTTACCCGGTGCAATCTATCTGGCCGGATTATCTGAAGCCTGGATCGCCATCGGCCTGATTATTGGTGCATGGTTAAACTGGCTTCTGGTCGCCGGGCGTTTGCGGGTTCATACCGAAGTACAAAACAATGCCCTGACCCTGCCGGATTATTTCACCAGCCGTTTTGGCGACCGCAAGAAAATTCTGCGCGTCAGTTCAGCACTGGTGATTCTGGTATTTTTCGCGATTTACTGTGCATCCGGCATGGTGGCCGGTGCGCGTTTATTTGAAAGCCTGTTTGGCTGGTCCTATACCACGGCGCTGTGGATTGGCGCGATTGCCACCATCAGCTATGTCTGTATTGGCGGCTTCCTGGCAATTAGCTGGACCGATACCTTCCAGGCCGGGCTGATGATTTTTGCCCTGCTGATTACCCCCATCATGACCTATCTGGCATTGGGTGATCATAGCCAGCAAATTGGTCTGTTACTGGAAACCGCACGTCCACATGCCACACAAATGCTGTCCGGTTTAAGTTTTATTGCCATTTTATCTTCCTTGGCATGGGGCTTAGGCTATTTTGGACAACCGCATATTCTAGTGCGTTTTATGGCGGCCGATTCGGTTAAAACCATTCCGGCGGCGCGTAAAATTGGTATGAGCTGGATGATTCTCTGTCTGGGCGGTGCGGTGAGTGCCGGTTTCATTGCCATTGCCTATTTCCAGCAATTTCCAGAACTGGCGGCTGTGGTGAATCAGAACCCGGAAACCGTGTTTATGGAGCTGACCAAAATCCTGTTTAATCCGTGGATTGCCGGGATTATTCTGGCCGCCATTCTAGCCGCGGTCATGAGTACACTCAGCTGCCAGTTACTGGTCTGCTCCAGTACCTTAACTGAAGATTTATACAAGGCTTTTTTACGCAAAAATGCCTCACAAAAAGAGCTGGTCTGGGTCGGCCGTTTTATGGTGCTGTTGATTGCAATGCTGGCAATCTGGCTGGCCAGCAATCCATCGAGTAAAGTCCTGGGGCTGGTGGCCTATGCCTGGGCCGGATTTGGCGCGGCTTTTGGTCCTCTCATTATTCTGTCGCTGTTCTGGAAACGCATGACCCTGAAAGGCGCGATTGCCGGGATGCTAGTCGGTGCGATGACCGTGATTGTCTGGAAAAATGTCATGGCCGATACCGGACTCTATGAAATTATTCCCGGCTTTATTCTGGCCAGCCTGAGTATTGTAATAGTCAGTCTGCTCGACCGGACACCAAGTACAGAGGTGATTGAACGCTTTGAACAGTCAGATGCCGAGTACAAAAAAGCCATGCAGGAAATGAACAGCTAGCACAGCAATCTACCGAATTGATTGATCATCCATAAAAAAAGGAGCTTCGGCTCCTTTTGGGTTTTAACGGAAAATACAGACAAAGATGACGGTTTATTTGGCCTTGTGCTGATATTTCAGTTTCAATTGCGAGCTTTCCTTAATCACTTCCATCACCGGATAACTGCGGGTTTCTTTCACCCCCGGCAACTGCCATAAAATTTGCCCGGAAATCTTGCGGAATTCTTCCATATTGGCGCAGCGGATTTTTACTACAAAATCGAAACCACCACTAATCATGTGACATTCCACAATTTCCGGATGCTGCAAAATCGCATCTGAAAATTCTTCCAGTACATTCGGCGTGGTTTTATCCAGCAGAATTTCCACAAATACCACAAAGCTGCTATTCAGCAACTCCGGATTCAGCTTGGCTTCATAGCCCAGAATAAAACCATCTTTGCTCAGTTTCTGTACCCGTGCCAGCGCAGCAGTTGGCGATAAATTGACGGCTTCGGCCAGTTTAATATTTGAAATCCGGCCATCTTTTTGCAGAATATCCAGAATTTTAATGTCAGTGCGATCTAGACTCATCATTCCATTCATAATCCGTATTTATCTCTAAAAATAACAAAAATTATAGTGAGTTATTCGGCATATTTTCTGTGATCATAAATTATATAAGGTACACCGTTCAACTAAAATATATCGTCACAGGATGTTGGCATGAACATGATGGATAGCGAAACCCATTTCGACGACGCAAAACCGCATTTGGATTACATCACTGAATTCAAAGAAAAAAATGAGGCAGAAATTGCCATCAATACCGCATGGCGTCGCCCTGAAAGTGAATGTGTCAGCCATTTACTCGAGCACAGTGAAATTCCTGATGCACTCAACAGCCAAATTTATGAGCTGGCTTTTCAGCTGGCCCACTCCCTGCGTGAACGTAAAAATTCCAGCGGTAAAGCCGGTCTGGTGCAAGGCCTGTTGCAAGAGTTCTCCCTCTCTTCACAAGAAGGCATCGCCCTGATGTGTCTGGCCGAAGCGCTATTACGTATTCCTGATACCGCAACCCGTGATCTGCTGATCCGCGACAAGATCAACCAGGGCAACTGGAAAGAGCATTTAGGCCAAAGTAACCTGATGTTTGTAAATGCTGCCGCCTGGGGCTTAATGCTAACCGGCAAGCTGATGGAAACCCCGAAACAGAACAGTTTAAGCGGTATTCTGACTGGCCTGCTGGCGCGCAGTGGCCGTGGTATTATCCGTAAAGCGGTAGATGTGGCGATGCGGATGATGGGTGAGCAGTTCGTGACTGGTGAAACCATTAGCGAAGCCCTGCAACATGCCGAACCGTTAGAAGAAAAAGGTTTCCGTTATTCTTATGACATGCTCGGTGAAGCGGCCCTGACCGAACACGATGCAGAGCGTTATTTTGATGACTATCAAAATGCCATCCATGCCATTGGCCAGGCCTCTAAAGATAAAGATGTTTATACCGGTCCGGGGATTTCGATCAAGCTCTCTGCCCTGCATCCACGTTATCAGCGTGCCCAGATTGACCGCGTGCATACCGAACTGTATGACAAGGTGCTGCAACTGGCTGTGCTGGCCAAGGACTACAATATTGGCCTGAATATTGATGCCGAAGAATCTGAACGACTGGAAATGTCCTTAGAGCTGCTGGAACGTCTGTGTTTTGAACCGGCGCTGGATAACTGGAAAGGCATTGGCTTTGTGATTCAGGCCTACCAGAAACGCTGCTTCTATGTGGTGGATTATGTGGTCGATCTGGCCAAACGCAGCCAGAAACGCCTGATGATTCGCTTAGTGAAAGGCGCCTATTGGGACAGCGAAATCAAGAAAGCGCAAATTGATGGCATGTCGGATTATCCAGTGTTTACCCGTAAAGTGCATACCGATCTGTCCTATATTGCCTGTGCGAAAAAATTACTGGCAGCACCGGAACAGATTTATCCACAGTTTGCGACTCACAATGCCCAGACGCTGGCCACGATTTATCATCTGGCCGATCCAGCGCGTTACTACGCTGGCCAATACGAATTCCAATGCCTGCATGGCATGGGCGAGCCATTATATGAAAATGTGGTCGGCTCGAAACAGCAGCAGAAGCTCGGCGTGCCGTGCCGTATTTATGCGCCGGTCGGTAACCATGAAACCCTGCTGGCCTATCTGGTACGTCGTTTGCTGGAAAATGGTGCCAACACCTCTTTCGTCAACCGTATTGCCGATAAGACCCTAAACATTGAAGATCTGATCGAAAATCCGCATCAGACCATTTTAGCCACGGCTCAACAGGAACAGAAAGTCGGCCAGAAACATCCGGCAATTCCCTTACCGCATGAGTTATATGGCGAGCAGCGCGACAACTCTGCCGGCCTGGACTTAGCCAATGATCAGGACTTGGCGGCATTAAATACAACCGCGCAGAGTTTGCATCAGCATCAATGGACTGCCCTGCCCATGGGTGAAGGCTTAACCACCGAAGACAGTGCCGATGTACACGCGATTTTAAACCCGGCTCAGCATCAGGATATTGTTGGTCATGTACAGGAAGCCACAGCAGCACAGGTCAATCAGGCCCTAGAAAATGCGGTACAGGCACAAGCCGTCTGGGCCAATATTTCCAAACATGAACGCGCACAATGTCTGGAACGTGCTGCCGATTTAATGCAGGCACGCCTGCAACCGCTCATGCTGCTCCTCTGCCGCGAAAGTGGCAAGACCTATGCCAATGCCATTGCCGAAGTGCGTGAAGCAATTGATTTCCTGCGCTACTATGCCGCGCAAATGCGTGATCTGGACATCAATACCCAGATCATTCCGCTAGGGCCGGTGCTGTGTATCAGCCCATGGAATTTCCCGCTGGCGATTTTTAGCGGCCAGATTGCCGCAGCGCTGGTGGCTGGCAATACCGTTCTGGCCAAACCGGCCGAGCAGACCCCGCTGATTGCAGCGCAAGCGGTGCAGATTTTATGGGATGCCGGCATTCCGAAAAATGTACTGCAACTGCTGCCGGGACGCGGTGAAACGGTCGGTGCGCAGCTAAGTCAGGATGAACGGATTCAGGGCATTATGTTTACCGGCTCGACTGAAGTCGCCAAAATCCTGAATCAGACCGTGGCCAAACGTTTAAGCCAGACTGGTGGTGCCATTCCGCTCATTGCGGAAACTGGCGGGCAAAACGCCATGATTGTCGATTCTTCAGCCCTGACTGAACAGGTGATTCTGGATGCAGTCAGCTCTGCTTACGACAGTGCCGGTCAGCGCTGCTCGGCCCTGCGAATTTTATGTGTGCAGGAAGATAATGCCGACACGGTACTGACTATGCTCAAAGGTGCCATGCAGCAGTTGCGCGTGGGTAATCCTTATTTGCTGAAAACCGACATTGGTCCGGTGATTGACCTGGAAGCGCAGAACAATATTGAGCGTCATATTGAAAAAATGCGCATTAAGGGCTATCCGGTGCATCAGTTGATGTGGAATAAGCAAAGCGATGCAAGCTTGCAACACGGCACTTTTGTACCACCAACGCTGATTGAACTGCCGCATCTGGATGATCTGGAGCGCGAAGTGTTTGGCCCGGTACTGCATGTGATTCGCTACCGTTATGGACAGCTTGATCAACTGCTGGCGCAAATCAATGCCAAAGGTTATGGCCTGACCATGGGCTTGCATACCCGTATTGATGAAACCATTCATAGCGTGATTGCCCAAGCCGAGGTCGGCAACCTGTATATCAACCGTAATATTGTCGGTGCTGTGGTCGGGGTGCAACCTTTTGGCGGCGAAGGCCTGTCCGGGACTGGACCTAAGGCCGGTGGACCACTGTATCTCTACCGCTTAATGCAATACTGCTCGCAGAAAAAACTGGCTCAACCATTTGCGGCGCAGACTCTACATGCAGCAGCAATGCCTGCCCTGTATAACCAATTGGTGGACTGGGTACAGGCCGAGTTCCCGCAGCAGCTGATTCAACTACCGGAGAAAATTGCCACGGGTCAGAGTTTTAACCTGACTGGTCCAACCGGTGAAAGTAACCAGTATACGATTTTGCCACGTCATGCCGTGCTATCCCTGGCTGAACAGGAGCTGGATCAAATTCATCAGTTACTGGCAATTTTTGCAGTCGGCAGTCAGCCGGTGGTTCTGGCAGAAAACCGCTTCATGCTGAAATATCTGCCGAAAATGCCGCCAGAGATTGCCCAGCGGATTCGCGTGATCCCAGACTTGCTGCATGGCGATTATGATGCAGTGCTGCATCATGGCAGCTCGGCGCAATTGCTGGAGTTACAGCAAACGGTAGCGCAGCGTGCCGGAGCGATTGTCGGCATCAGCCATCTCAAACCGAATGATCCGAAAATTCCGCTGGAACGTCTGGTGATTGAACGGGCCATCAGCATTAATACTGCTGCAGCTGGAGGGAACGCCAGCCTGATGACGCTGGATTAAAGCCACCCCTTTTCATGGTGTTATTCCTCTTTGCCAAACCAATTCTCCCTGGTCTCTGTTGGTTTGGCTTTTTTTATCTTTGCTCTCGCAAGTGATGTATTTCCCGGCTTTAATCTGCCGATCTGTTGAGCCGAAGCTCGATTTCTCCCGTCACGCTACCGCAATTTAAGGTTTGCACAGAATATCTTTAGGCATCTGCCTGAAACTTTGTTACCATCCCCTGTTTCAATGGGTTTGTGATTTTTACTGCATATGACTTCATCTTATCAGCAACAACTTGATGCCAAAGTTGCACGTATTTCTGCACAGTTTGCCGAATTTAATCCTCCAGCGCTGGAGGTGTTTGCCTCGCCTGAACAGCATTTCCGTATGCGTGCAGAATTCCGGATTTGGCATACCGAAGATGACCTGTTTTATGCCATGTTTGAACGCGATGAGCAGCAGAACAAAAAAGTCATTCGAATTGATGAATTTCCAATTGCTGATGCTAGCATCAACCAGTTAATGCCGGTACTGCTGAATGCCTTAAAAGCAGAACCGCTGTTATCCAATCGCCTGTTTGAAGTGCATTTTCTGGCAACCTTAAAAGGTGAAATGCTAGTTTCACTGATTTATCGCTGTCCATTAACTGCAGAGTGGGAAGCGCTGGCCAAACAGCTGGCCGAGCAACTGCAGATTAAAATTATTGGCCGGAGCCGTGGCCAGAAACTGGTACTGAGCGATGAGTTTGTGGTGGAAGAACTGCAAGTCTTTGAACGCCAGTATCAATACAAACAGATTGAAAGCAGCTTTACCCAGCCGAATGCGCGCGTTTGCCAGCACATGCTGGAATGGGCCTGTACAGCCGCCGGACACGCCAATCAGGACCTGTTAGAGCTGTACTGTGGCAATGGTAACTTTACCCTGCCGCTGTCGACCCGTTTTAATCGCGTCTTAGCCACAGAACTGGCCAAATCTTCAGTTTATGCGGCGCAGTGGAATATTGAGCAGAACCAGATTGACAATATTCAGGTGGCGCGTTTATCTGCCGAAGAATTTACCCAGGCCTACAATGGCGAGCGTGAATTCCGCCGTTTGCAGGAAGCCGGCATTGAGATGTCCAGCTATCAGTTTGATACCGTGTTTGTAGACCCCCCACGCGCTGGTATTGATGCCGAAACCTTAAAACTGTTGCAGCGTTTTGAGCGGATTATTTATATCTCCTGTAATCCGGATACGCTGCATGACAATTTGCAGACTTTGGCCAGCACCCACAAGATCACCCAATTTGCCCTGTTTGACCAATTCCCTTATACCCATCATGTGGAATCTGGTGTCTTACTGGAAAAGATCTAAAACAATTTGTTTCAAATTATATTATTCAGTCCGAAAAGGAAGATTTTTTAATCTTCCTTTTTTCTTATAAAAACAAGCAACTTAGTTATAATCAAGGCTTATAGCAATCATAATTACGTTTAAACTGTTACAAGCTATCGAAATTTCTAGAGTCTGTTTGCTGCTTTTATCACTTTAGTCGACTTGCATTAATTTTTAAATTGGCTATATTTCGAGCTATGTTAGGTTGCAAATGAAGGCTCTATGAGTTTTTGGCAAAAGCTGTTCGCTCAGGAACAGCAAAACGAGCATAAGAATCAGATTGCTTGTGTTGAAAATGATTGCTCTTGTAAGACAAATGAACAGCTTCTTGAAGCTTTAGCAAAAGCGACAGATGAAGATGTGATTATCGGTATTAAAAAGGTTCTCGCTTCGCGCGGCTATAGCCGTAAAGAGTTGAATGAACTTCAACATTTACCCCTGCAATAGCAGAGTCTGACCACAGAAAAAGGCATTTAGAATTTCTAGGTGCCTTTTTTATTGGTCTGATTTCAATCAGATTTCTTAGTTTTGACATTTTTTTCATGTATGCTCAAGGGCTTAGATCAGTCTTGATCGTATTTTTAATTCAATACATAACAATAAGGATACCGCTATGAATAACAAAATGATCGGCGCTCTTACCCTTCCACTGCTCTGCCTGGCCCTCACAGGCTGCGACCGTATGCCGGCAGAATGTGAGGAAGCCTGGGACAAGATGGACAGCTTGAGCACAAAAATGGGGCTTTCGGAAGAACAACGTCAATTCCAGAAAAAACAGTTTGAGGCCGGAATCAAAGAAATGTCGACTGAAGATGCCAAACGCCTCTGCAGCCAGCAAACCCAGACCCTGGGCATTATTGGCCAGTAGATTTTTCTGGCTCAGTCGCGCAGGCTGAATCATCAATATACGCCAGCATCGGGCCAACTGCGCGGTACTGGCGATGGCGTTTTAAGGCCGCAATATACACAGAAGATACTGAACCATCCAAGTACAGCGCATTCGGTGTCTTAAGCTGCTGCTGAAACAGCCGGGCAAAGTCATAAAAATTTATTGGCTGCTGGCTGATCACAAAATACAGGGTGGAATCCTTCAGCCCAACGCCATTGCGGATTTTTCTGGAATCGGAATCCGGAATAAAGTTTGGGTTAATTTTTCCGTCAATCACCAGCATCGGGCCAGATTGGGTGGCATATTTCGGTTGCACATTGGCCTGCTGATACTGCTGGGTGATCATCAACAGTGGCTGCTTGTCCCAGGCCAGTACCCCATTCGGCTGAATCAGAAAATTGCCCCAGCCTTGGGTCTGGGTATTTAACTGGCTTACCCTCTTGCCCTCTTCAATATACAGCCCGACGGGTGCATAATCGGCATGGAACATCCCGGCATTCATGGCAAATTCCAGCTGCTGGCACGGTTGCAGATCATCCTGGAGCGCAGTGAAATAACGATAGGGCTGCTGTGCTGTATTCTTTAATACCAGCTTCAGCTGCGCCATTGATCGGATTTCCGTGACATCAAAATCACCCAGCCTATGTTTCAGCTGCCAGCTGTGGATTTGCGCCTGTGCCTGCGCCCAGTTTGCACTGCAAGCACTCAGCAGAATCAGCAGTTTTAACAGCGGCTTGGCCGTGACTTGCGCAAAGTACTGTCCTAACTTTTTCATTACAACTGTTCCCTGTTCATCGTTGTATAATTCAGCCATTCTTGTCGCCACCCTGTCGATTCTTGTGCCAAGAAGCAGTACACTAGAGCTTTAAAATACACCTGTCACTTTACTAATGTCACAATGCTCAAGCAGAACACACGGTTCCCTTTAGGGGCGCATCTGATTGTCAAACATTTCGGCTACACCCACCACGGGATTTATGCCGGACGTGGTCGTGTTATTCATTATTCCGGTTTTGCGCATTTATTTAAAAAACATCCCATCGAAATCACCAGCCTGGACAAGTTCAGTCATGGCAAACCGGTGCATGTGCAGCATTATGATCAACCCAAATATAAAGGCCGTAAAGTGGTGCGCCGGATGCGTTCACGGATGCATGAAAATAATTATCACCTGATTATCAACAACTGCGAACATTTATGCACCTGGGCCATTACCGGCGTGGAAAGCAGTCCGCAAGTCTTCCGGATGATGAACCGCTTAACCACCATTGGTTATGTCAGCTCCTTAATGAGCTATATGAACAGCATGATGCTGACCCTGACCACCACCTGTTTTGCCCTGGTGCTGTATATTAAAAAGAAATTGCGCGACAAAGCCAAAATGCAGATGCCGACCCATCTGTTTTATAAACACGATGAAAAGAAATAACACACCGGATCATCTGTAAATCAAATTTTTTTTTAATTTAACGTGCTACTTCCTTTCAACGTTTACTTTCCATTTTCAACACCGCATAAAAAAGCCCGCTGAGTCCAGCAGGCTTTTTCAATCATCTAGCAAAATGCGCTTTTATTTGCCCGGTTTGAAGCTGTCTTTTAAGTCCAGAATACGGTTAAACACTGGCGTTTCGCTGGAATGATCATACTGATCCGCCACGAAATAACCTTCACGTTCAAACTGGAAACGATCTTCTGCTTGCGCTTGCGCTAAAGCCGGCTCAATAACCGCTTGTACCACTTTCAATGAGTCCGGATTCAGATTCGCCAGGAAGTCATCGCCGACTTCTGGGTCAGATTCGGTGAACAGACGGTCGTAAATACGCACTTCAGCTTTCACGCCTTTAGTGGCAGATACCCAGTGAATCACACCTTTCACTTTACGGCCTTCCGGATTCTTACCTAAAGTTTCAGGGTCGATTGAACATTTCAGCTCAATAATTTCACCGTTGTCATCTTTAATGATTTCGTCGCACTTGATCACATAGGCATGACGTAAACGCACTTCACCGCCCGGAATCAGACGTTTAAAGCCTTTTGGTGGCTCTTCTTCGAAATCTTTACGGTCAATATAGATTTCAGAGGTGAGCGGAATGACACGCTCACCCATATCTACGTTTGGATGGCGCGAATGAGTCAGATCCATTTCTGCTGGCAGATTGGTTAACGTCACTTTTAATGGATTCAGCACAGCCATACCACGCGCTGCGGTATTTTCTAGCGACTGACGGATGCAGTATTCCAGCATTGCCACATCGACAATCCCGTCAGATTTCGACACACCAACACGCTTACAGAAATCACGCAAGCCTTCTGGAGTAAAGCCACGACGACGCATACCGACTACAGTTGGCATACGCGGGTCGTCCCAACCCTTAACAAAACCACCTTCCACCAGACGGCGCAGCTTACGCTTTGAGGTAATGGTGTAATCGACGTTTAAACGGCTGGATTCATACTGACGTGGTACCGCCGCTGATTTTACCTTTTCCACCACCCAGTCATAGAACGGACGGTGATCCTGGAATTCAAGCGTACACAGTGAATGAGTAATGCCTTCAATCGCATCGGATAATGGATGCGCATAGTCGTACATTGGGTACATTTTCCATTTGTCACCGGTCTGGTGATGCTCGGAATGCAGCACACGGTACAAAATTGGGTCACGCATATGTACGTTTGGCGATGCCATATCAATTTTGGCACGTAATACCGCTTGGCCTTCGCCCAGCTCACCATTACGCATCTGTTCAAAACGCGCCAGGTTGTCTTCTACAGACGCATCACGGTATGGTGAGTTTTTACCCGGCTCGACAAATGAACCACGATTCAGCTTGATTTCTTCAGGAGTTTGCAAATCGACATAGGCATCACCCTGTTCAATTAACTGCACCGCCCAGCTATACAACTGGTCAAAATAGCTTGATGCATAGCGTGGCTCGCCATTCCAGTTAAAGCCCAACCATTTCACGTCATTGGCAATACCATCTACATATTCTTGTTCTTCGGCATCCGGGTTGGTATCGTCAAAACGTAAGTTACATAAACCGTTAAATTCTTCGGCAATCCCGAAATTCAGGCAAATTGCTTTCACGTGACCAATATGTAAGTAACCGTTCGGTTCTGGTGGAAAACGTGTGATCACTTTTTCAGTACGGCCTGCTGCCAGATCATCGGTAATGACCTGACGCACAAAATCTAAGCCCGGCTGTTGTTCTTGCTGCGCAGCATCGACAGAGGCATGGTTACTTGGTGTCGGGGTGTTAGGCAGAGATGAAACAGCATCATTCGGCTTCATAGTTAATAAATCACTTCTAGATAAAAATTTAGGATAATTAAAACGCTATTCCCACTTTTTAACAAAGAAAATAACGTTTTTACTTGCCTTGTAGTTTACAGTTTGCTTATGCTTCTCTCAACCAAAAAACCCATGGCTTTTTTGTCCATGATTAGGAGATAACACAATGAGTTTTCCTCAAGTCGAATTAAACACCAACAAAGGTCGTATTGTTCTTGAGCTTAACACTGAAAAAGCACCTAAAACTGCTGAGAACTTCCTTCAATACGTTCGTGACGGTTTCTATGATGGCGTAATTTTCCACCGTGTCATCGATGGTTTCATGATTCAAGGCGGCGGCTTTGATGAAAACTTCAAAGAAAAAGCAACCCGTGATTCAATCGAAAACGAAGCAGACAACGGTCTGAGCAATGACGAAGGGACCATTGCAATGGCGCGTACCCAGGCTCCGCACTCTGCATCTGCTCAATTCTTCATTAACGTGAAAAACAACTCCTTCCTGAACCACACGGGCAAAACTGCACAAGGTTGGGGTTATGCCGTATTTGGTAAAGTAGTTGAAGGTATGGATGTAGTTGCTGAAATCAAAGGCGTACGTACAGGCAACCGTGGTTACCACGCTGATGTTCCACTAGAAAATGTGGTCATCGAATCTGCCAAGATCATTTCTGAATAAGAATCCCTCTCAACCTCCCGTTATTTAAGGGCGTTGGGAGATTCCAAGGAAAAGATTGTGACCTATCTGTTTATTTCAGATTTACATTTGTCACCTGATCACCCTCGACTCGTTCGGGGGTTTTTAGATTTATTACGTGCTTATCAGGATCAAAACACCCAGCTGTATATTTTAGGCGACTGGTTCAATGCCTGGATTGGCGATGACTACACCGCCCCTTGGCTGGATGAAATTGTCAGCGCTTTAAAACAGTTTAATGCCGCAGGCAATCAGCTGTATTTTCAGGTCGGCAACCGCGATTTCGCACTGCATGAGGTTTTTTTACAGCAGTTTAACGGGCAATTATTACCTGAAATTGACACCCTCACTATTGGCCAGACCCGCTATCGTCTGGAACATGGCGATGCCTTGTGCACCGATGATGTATCCTATCAGCGCTTTAAAAAAGTTATCCGTCATCCGCTCGTGCTGCGTCTGTTAAGAAAAACTCCGCTGTCCTTTCGCAGCAAACTGGCCAACGGTTTTCGCAAACAAAGCCGCGCTTCTAAAGAAGTCAAATCATATGAAGTGATGGATGTGAATCCGGCTGCGGTAACGCAGGCTTTGGCCGAGGTGGATGTACTGATTCATGGTCATACCCATCGACCAGCCATCCATGAGCTGAATGGCAAAAAGCGGATTGTGCTGGGGGACTGGCGTGCGCATGAGGCACTGATTCTGGAAATTGATCCTGAACAGCCTACCACTCACCTGCAACTGAAACGCTGGACCTATTAAGCAGCAGGTGGATGACTATAAATCCCCACCTCCTGCATCATCTGTCAGGTTAATAATGACCGCTTAATACCCCCCTTCAGGTTTTACCCAGCTCGCTCCGGTTTTATATTTGGCCAGCAGCTCACGCAAGGAATTCATTAATACGCTGGTATCGACACCGACAGCGACAAATTCGGTACCCAGTTCAATATATTTTTGCGTCACGTCATGTTGAGTCGATAAAATCCCGGCCGCTTTACCCGATGCGCGAATTCGTTGAATTGCATCAACCACTGCGTTTTGCACGTCAGGATGGTTCGGATTGCCTTCATAACCCATAGTGGCAGATAAATCTACTGCGCCAATAAATACCCCATCAATGCCCTCGACTTTTAAGATGTTATCCAGATTTTCCAGCCCTGTAACTGACTCAATCTGAATCAGCAAACAGATATTTTCATGTGCAGTGGCATAATAATCCGGAATACTGTTCCAGCGTGTGGCACGTGCCAAAGCCGCACCTACACCGCGAATCCCTTCCGGTGGATAACGCACTGCTTTAACCATCAGTTCGGCCTGCTCCACGGTTTCCACCATCGGAATCAATAAGGTTTGTGCGCCAATATCCAGCAACTGTTTAATAAGCTGCACACTGCCAATTGGCGGACGGACCACCGCCTGTGACGGATAGGCCGCAATACTTTGCAGCTGGGCCAGTGTGGTTCTTAAATCACTGGGCGCATGTTCCCCATCAATCAGCAACCAGTCATAACCGGCATTGGCCGCAATTTCAGTGCCATAGGCATCGGCCAGACCGACCCATAAACCAATCTGCTGCTGGGTTTTTAATTTATGTTTAAAGTGATTACGATAGTCCATCGACAGGCTCGCTATAGTCCACACCTACTTCCATTAAATGCCGATTTTTAAAAATTGCCAATATTCAAAACCGCTGTTGTGATTTGATTTAACACTTAATCGGGCAATAACTGAAAATACGATGAGCACATTTTAAGGTTAATTTTGACAATAAAATTGCAGCGAATATGCCATCAAAGCCATCAAAATGGCGTATGATGCTGAAGGTTCAGCCTTTCTCAATTTATCCTTATTGCTGGAGTATCTTTATGGATTTGCTCGACGTCGTACGCAGCCGCTATACCACCAAAGCCTATGATCCTGCAAAAAAAATTCCTCAAGAGCAGTTTGAACGCTTTCTCGAAATTCTCCGTTTTACCCCCTCTTCTATTAATATCCAGCCCTGGCATTTTTTTATTGCCGAGCATGATGCAGCCAAGCAGCGCATTGCCAAAGCCCTGGTCGGGAAATATGCCTACAATGCGCCTAAAGTCTTAGATTCTTCTCACACCATTTTGTTCTGTACCAAAGCCGATATTAGCGATGAACATCTGGACAATTTGTTGCAGCAAGATGATGTCAGCGGCCGTTTTAAAGATGCCAGCGCCAAGCAGGGCCAGAAAGACAGCCGTAGCGGATATGTGGATTATTACCGCAATGAAAAAGGTGATATTCAGCGCTGGGCCGAAAACCAGACCTTTATTGCCTTGGGTCAGATGTTGCTGGCTGCCGGTATTGAAGGTGTAGATGCCACCCCGATTGGCGGCTTTAATGAACAGATTCTGACAGAAGAACTAGAATTACAGGACAAGGGTTTAATTCCATCGGTGCTGCTGACCTTGGGCTATCGCAGTGAGCAGGACTTTAATGCTAAACTTCCCAAGTCACGCCTGAATAAAGATGAAATTTTCACCAAATTGTAAGAACTACATTACATAATACAGGGACGAAAGTCCCTGATTTCGGCCTGATTTTTGCTTTCCCTTTCACAACACAATAATAATAGACCGGAGAAGAAAGATGTCTATCCTTGCCCAGCTCCCAATGAAGTTTGAATGTCGTCAATGCAATAAACTGTATTTGCATCAATATCAGCAGGAAAAACGCCATTATCCTCATTGTCCGAGCTGCCAGAAAGCCGGTCTGCTACTGGGCATTGCCGAACTTCAGGACCTGATCAAACATCCGCTGATTTTTGCTGCCAGCTTCATCAAATTCAAGCCGTCATCGCATAAGCTAAACACATCACACTGATGATACCCAGACCCAGCCCGATGGCGGTGCTGGGTTTTAATTTTTCTTTAAAGAACAGCAAACCGCTGATTACCCCTAAAATCACCACCAGAATATTCATGCCGGCAAATACAACCGCCGGTGAATCTTTTAAAGCCATATGCGCCTTGACATAAAACGCGATATTGGCAAAATTCAGCATCCCCAAAATTAAGCCTGCCGCTATATTTTTGCCACTGCCCCAGCTTTTGTGCTGAATCAGAATATACCCCAACGATAAAATAAAAGCGCAGATGAACATCAGGTTCAGTACCAGCGCAAACTGCAGGCCTAAACCGGTAGTGTATTTCAGCAACACATCAATCAGCGCATAACCGACCCAGACCAAAGCCAGATACAGCATACCCGCCTGGGCGGACGATGCACCGCCACGATGCGAATATAAAATACACAGTACCGCTGCAATCCCCAGCGCAATCCCGACAATTTTCAGGCTATTAAACTGTTCCTGGAAAATAAAATAGGCCGCAGTTAAAGACAGCACCACCGACAGCCGCTGGGCAATTTCGGTTTTTAAAATTCCGGCAGTTTGTAATGCTTTGGCTAAAAACAGGAATACGCTTGGCAATAATACCCCTAAGGCCAGAATCAGCAGCCACGGCGTTTCGGTGAGGGACAGCTGTTGTACATTAGGCTGAAACCACCAGAAACACAGCACACTGGCCGAGGCATAATTCCAGCTGATCATCTGCAAAGGTGAATAGCCGCGATTCTTTGCGACTTTCAAGAGAATCGACACCACCACACTACAAATGGCCGCTGCTAAAATCAGTTCCATGATCTACTCTTATTTATATGCATTATGTGATCTGCTCTGCTGCACTATAGCGGTTCAGATACAGAAAAGCCCACGCAATGTGGGCTTTTTTTATAAATACTTCACCAGGAATTATTTATAACGATCTACCATTTTCTCTAAAGAAATTGGACGGATCTTGTCGGCATTGCCCGCAGTACCAAACGCTTCATAACGTGCAACACAAATATCTTTCATTGCATCGACAGTTTTAGCGAAGAATTTACGTGGGTCAAACTCGCTTGGTTTTTCAGCCATGAAGCGACGCATTGCACCAGTAGAGGCCAGACGCAAGTCGGTGTCAATGTTAATTTTACGTACACCGTGCTTAATCGCTTCAACCAGCTGCTCAACAGGTACACCATAAGTTTCCTTGATGTCACCGCCATACTGGTTAATGACTGCCAGCCATTCTTGTGGCACAGAACTTGAACCGTGCATCACCAGATGCGTATTTGGCAGTGCCGCATGAATTTCTTTAATACGGTCAATCGCCAGAATATCGCCTGTAGGTGGACGGGTGAATTTGTACGCACCGTGTGAAGTACCCACTGCAATTGCCAGTGCGTCTACATTGGTGTCTGCTACGAAAGAACGTGCTTCTTCAACCGAAGTCAGCAATTGAGAGTGATCCAGTACACCTTCTGCACCGACACCATCTTCTTCGCCGGCCATACCTGTTTCAAGGCTGCCTAGACAACCGATTTCACCTTCAACAGAAACGCCACATGCGTGCGCCATTTGTACCACACGACGGGTCACATCTACGTTGTATTCATATGAGGTCGGAGTTTTACCATCTTCACCCAGTGAACCATCCATCATGACTGATGAGAAGCCAAGCTGGATAGAACGTTGACATACGTCAGGACTGGTACCGTGATCTTGGTGCATCACCACCGGAATGTGTGGCCATTCTTCAATTGCAGCCAAAATAAGATGACGTAAGAATGGTGCGCCTGCGTACTTACGGGCACCTGCAGATGCCTGTACGATTACAGGTGAATTCGTCGCATCTGCGGCCAACATGATTGCGCGCATTTGTTCTAAGTTGTTTACGTTAAACGCTGGTACGCCGTATCCGTGTTCACCGGCGTGATCCAATAGCTGGCGCATTGAAATAAGAGCCATAATATCCTCCCAGGTAATGCTGCATATTCTACATGGGGATTTGTTTCAATTCAGCAACAAAACGTCGTATTTAAAAAAAATCCCTGCCAATGCAGGGACTTTTATACAAATTACTACAATTTGCGGGGCTTTTAGAATTATTGCGCTTCAGATGCTGGCGCTGCTGCGCTGTCTGAGGTTGCGGCATCTGCTGGTGCATTGGCCACTTCTTCAGGCACATCAGTATTGTTTTCATCAAGTACTGGCTGATCAATTGCATCAATCGCCGCTTGCTGTTCTGCAGAAATTTGCTCTGACGCTACAGCTGCTGATGCATCTGCAGTGGTCGCTGTTGCATTGTCGTCTTTTTTAGCACATGCAGTGAAAGCTAAAGATGCAGCAAGTAACGCGGCAAGAGTTAATTTTTGGTTCATCAGAATATCCTACAACCCGGTGATTTTTGATCATAATATTTCAGAAACATGACAGTTTTATGACTAAAAAATGAAGTGCATAAAAAAGGCTGACCGAGGTCAACCTTTTGTCATCTTGCAAGCGTGTGTGAATTAAGCATGTTCTAGCAATACGGCAACTGCTGGTAAGGTCTTGCCTTCTACAAACTCAAGGAAAGCACCGCCACCTGTAGAGATATAACCAATTTTGTCTGCAACTTCATATTTGTCGATGGCAGCCAAGGTGTCACCACCACCTGCAATTGAGAAGCCTTCTGATTCAGCAATCGCTAAAGACAGGGCTTTGGTCCCTTCACCGAACTGATCCACTTCGAATACGCCAACTGGGCCATTCCAGAGAATGGTTTTAGAAGTTTTCAAGATCTCAGCAAATACTTTTGCTGTTTCTGGACCGACATCCAGAATCATGTCGTTGTCTGCCACATCTTCTACTTTTTTCACGGTTGCTTTGGCAGCTGCCAGTGAACCCAAGAAGTCATCAAAGTTGATTTCAGACGCATCAGCAACTACCACATCCGTTGGAAGTGGTACAGATACTTTGGCAGCAATGGCTTTGGCTGTGTCGATCAAATCATTTTCACAGAGTGATTTACCCACGTTGTAACCCGCAGCAGCCAGGAAAGTATTGGCAATACCACCACCCACAATCAATTGGTCGCAAATGTCAGACAGTGATGTCAATACATCCAGCTTGGTGGATACTTTAGAACCGGCTACAATGGCCACCATTGGTTTTTCTGGGGTTTGCAGTGCACGGCCCAAGGCATCCAGTTCAGCAGCCAGTAAAGGACCTGCTGCGGCAACTTTAGCAAGACGCGCAACACCTTCAGTTGACGCTTCTGCACGGTGCGCAGTACCAAATGCATCCATTACGAATACATCACACAGCGCTGCATATTTTGCTGCCAGCTCAGGATTGTTTTTCTTTTCACCCACGTTAAAGCGGCAGTTTTCAAGTAACACCACTTGACCTGCTTCTACCTCTACACCATCCAGGTAGTCAGTCAATAATTTGACTTCCTGGCCCAGTGCTTCGGTCAGGTAAGCTGCGACAGGCGCAAGTGATTGTTCAGCTTTAGGTTCACCTTCAACAGGACGACCCAGGTGAGAATACACCATTACGGCTGCGCCTTTTTCCAAAGCCGCTTTAATTGTCGGTAAGGCAGCACGTAAACGCGCATCGCTGGTAATCACACCATTTTTCACCGGCACGTTTAAGTCTTCGCGGATCAGAACACGCTTTTGTGCCAGGTCGAGGTCAGTCATACGCTGAAAATTCATGTATAGCTCACTTTTTAGATATTAAAATCGCCAAGATTCTAAATGATTATGCAGAAAAAGGTTAGCTTCTTTTGCAGAAAAGCTAACGATTGCCAAAGTTTTGTTATGATAGGAAAAAAACAGACCTGATAATTTTTATGCCTATGTCTATACATCCAGATCCAACCCTGAACCGTTTAAATGTTTTAGGCGAGCCTTTGGCCAGCTGCTGTTTTGACCCGATTACCGGCTATTTTCGTAATGGCTTTTGCCATACGGCGCCCACGGATCTGGGCCAGCACACTGTTTGTGCACAAATGACCTCGGAATTTCTGAACTTTTCCCAGAAAATTGGCAATGACCTGATCACACCGTTGCCTGAAGTCGAATTTCCGGGCTTAAAACCGGGTGATTTCTGGTGTATTTGTGTGACCCGCTGGGTTGAAGCCTATCAGGCCGGTAAAGCACCACCCGTAAAAATTCAGGCCTGCCATCAGGCGGTACTGTCTTACGTTCCCTTAGATATTTTGATGGAATATGCTGTCTAATGAAGCGTCCGATTATTCTGGCGTCCAGCAGCCAGACCCGTAAAGAGCTGATGGACCGTTTAAAGCTCGACTATCAGTGCATGACACCCGACATTGATGAATCACCGCAAGGTGAAAACCATGCCGATGATCTGGCCAAACGGCTGGCTTTTGAAAAAGCCCAGAGTATTGCCGAGCAATATCCTGAAGCCATTGTGATTGGCTCCGATCAGGTGGCGTGGCGTGAAGGTGCGCCCGATATTTTTATTGGCAAGCCCTTAAGCCCGGAAAAAGCCATTCGCCAGCTGCAGGCCAACTCGGACAAAATTGTCTACTTTAGTACCGCATTAAGCGTACAGCAAAAATCCAGCGGCTTTGAACAAACCCTGGTTGAACACTATAAGGTCAAATTCCGTAAACTGAGCCTGGATGAAATCGAGCGCTATGTGGCACTGGAACAGCCGCTGCATTGTGCCGGCAGTTTTAAATGCGAAAGTCTGGGGATTAGCCTGTTTGAACAGATGATTGGCCAGGACCAGACCACCTTGATGGGTATGCCAATAATTCAGCTGTGCCAGATTCTCCGCCAGCTTAATCTGCAGATTCCCTAAACACGGTAATGCAATACCCAAAATGATCAGGTGCCTGTCCTGATCATTTTTTGCGCCACCTTTTCCCTTCTGCCACTTTTCTAAATTTCCTTAAGATGAAGTTCATCACTTGCACCACCGCACAACTCAAGGGACAATAACAGCTAAATTTATGTTGTAGTTATTTGACATGTCTCAACCTTTAGACGTTTTAGGCGGAATCACCGCTGAACAATTCCTTGCCGAATATTGGCAAAAAAAACCGCTGCTGGTGCGTAATGCCCTGCCTGAAATCGCCAATATTCTTGAGCCGAGTGATGTCATGGAGCTGGCACTGGACGAAAATATCAGCGCCCGCTTAATTAAACAGAAAGATCGTGATCCGAACCAGTGGTCTGTAAAATCTTCACCGCTGTTAAAGGCCGATTTCCAGAAAATGCCAAAGCTGTGGACGCTGCTGGTCCAAGCGGTAGATCACTACTCTTTTGATCTGGCGGAACTGTGGAAAAAATTCCCGTTTATTCCGCAGTGGCGCCGTGATGATATTATGGTGTCGTATGCGCCGAAAGGTGGTTCGGTCGGCAAACACTTCGACTTTTATGATGTATTTCTGGTGCAAGGTTATGGTCATCGCCGCTGGCAACTGGGCCAGATGTGTGATGCCGAAACCGAATTTGTTCCAGGCCAGCCGCTGAAATTACTGCCAGAAATTGACGTCAATTTTGATGAAGTGCTGGCACCAGGTGACCTGCTTTACGTACCACCAGGTTTATCGCACTATGGCGTGGCCGAAGATGACTGCCTGACCTTCTCTTTCGGTTTCCGTATGCCAAATATCAGCGACATGATGGATCGCGTCAGTGACAAGTTTTCTGACAACCAGTTGCTAAAAAATCCGTTGCAAGATCTGATCCGCGACCAGATCAGCCCGATTGGACAAATTACCCAGCCGGAACTGGAATATTTAAAAGCCGAATTGCTGGCACAACTGCACAACTCGACCGTGTTGGAAGATGCCATCATGAGCCTGATGTCAGAGCCAAAATATCCAGACAATATTCCAGAAGCAGAAGAAATTGGTACTGGCGATCTGGAAGATGCGCTAGATCAGGGCTATCAACTGATTTTAGAACCGGCTTCACGCCTGCTCTATACCGAAGAAGATGGCGAGTTACTGTTCTGGGCCAACGGTGAAGGTCTGTATATTTCGGATGAGTTTGCGCCGCTACTGAAGCAGATTGCTGATGGTGAATTGGTCGAGCTGAATGAAGACCTGTACCATGAAGACATTCTGGAAGATGTGGCCCAGTTACTCAATGATTCTGTGCTGATGCTGCTGCCTGCCGAAGATGCAGAAGATGAGGCCGAATAAGGGCCTAATCCTGAGGTGATACCACTAAAATCGCCTTGATTAAGGTATAACCGGGTGTAGAGTTCACCTTTAACTCTGCACCTATCCGCGCCAGACGCAGCTTCATACTGCGTACGCCAATACTCATCCCATGATCGAGCACTCCATGGGTATCAAATCCAATTCCATCATCCTGAATACTTAAACATAAAGTCTGTTCATCGGGAAAATCTAGCGTCACCTGTACATGCTTGGCCTGACTGTGCTTCACCACATTGGTCAGACTTTCTTCCAGCACCCGCATCAGGTTCAGACATTGCAGCGGTGTCGGTTGCACCACCCATTCACTGGCAATATTCCAGGTGGCCCGCATCTCAACTTCATCCATGAGCTGGCTGAACCGATGTCGCACCGGCGCAATCCACAACACCGGCGTTTCCGGCACTTTGGCACCAATTGAGGAACCACTGTCAATAATTTGCCGCAAATCATCACGTAGCAATTTCAAGATCGACAGAAACTGGCGGTTACTCATGGGCTGCTCGCTCTGGTCGACCATAATCATCGAGCGTACCAGCGAAGCACCCAAGCCATCATGCAAATCATGCGAAAGATGAATCCGCTCCTGCAAACGCACATTTTCCAATTCCAGATAATGCTTTTCCGACATGCTCTGTTTTAAGTCTTCACGAACCTCAAACACGCGATATTCAAGTTGCTGGTTAAACTGCTCAATTTTCTGCATGCTTTTGGTGGTGCGAATCCCGAGAATTAAGGCAATAAACAGCGTCACCACCGGTGAGGTATACGGCGATAAGGGCTGTAAATCGGTATCAAACGGTGCAGCCAAAAGTGCAATATCTAAAGCGGCAAAAATAATAATCAGGCTTAAACAGATCACCAGCAGGATATTTTCTACACGTGGTACGCGGAAGGTTAAACGCAGCAGGTACAGGAAAACCCCGAAAAATAACAGGCTATAGCCTAAAAATACCAGCCCGAAAACGGTTTGTGCATAATCGAGTGGCGTTACGAAAATGCCCATAATCACCGCCACCGAACAGATAAAGGCGGTTTCTTCCAGTATCGGAAATTTTTTATCCACAAAACGTAGCAAATAGACAATGAACGACAGAATATACAGTACAAAAAAGGCAATATTGGCCTGTGCCGCCATCACGGTATTCGGGAAGGGATAAGTTTCTGTACTAATAATATTGGAGACGAATAACAGCCACAGCAAACAGCTTAAGGCAAACCAGCCATAACTAACTTCTTTACGCCGAAACAGCCAGATTACCAGACACAACACACCCAAGGTCGCCGATAAAATTGCATTAATCACAAATAAGGTACGACGATCCCAGATCTGTTGCTGATATTCCGTATAACTGTTATAGACATTATGGAAGGAAACATCACCAAGACCGGCAGATTGAAAGGCATAGCCCCGCACATAAACTAAAATTTCATTCTGGTCGGGACGCAGGCCGCTAATCGGTAAAATCCAGTAGCGTGGCATATTCCAGCTTTTGGAGAGTGGTTCTTCCAGATGCCGGTTTGACCAGATTAAATCGCGGTTTAAAAACACCGCACCCGCACTGTTTAAATAATTAATAGAAAATACAATCGACTGATCCAGCACGGCCGGTTCCTGACAGGACCAGTTCCAGACAATTTTGTACCACACCCCACCGTTATAATCCGGCCAGCGTTCACTCCAGCGATCAGGCAACGTCACAGGTTGCCATCCTGTATGTGGATGGCTATGAATATCCGGTGTCTGTACGGTGCTGACCGACTGAATATTAACCTGACAATACGGGTCTATGGCATAGCTTTGCTCTGCATACGCACTCGATAGACAAAGATAAAGACAACAGCCGCACCAAAACTGGAGCAATCTGTAGATCATAAAATGCCTAATGAGCGCGCTGTACTGACTGCCTTGGTGCGTTTACTCACCGAGAGCTTGCGATAAATATGCTTGATATGACTTTCCACGGTATAGCGCGACACAAACAGCTGCTCAGCAATTTCCCGGTTACTCAGGCCCTGCGCGACCAGATTTAGAATTTCATGTTCACGGTTGGTCAGCTGTTCAATATCTTCATCGGGCTTTTTAAACGGCTTGGCAATTTCCTGCGGCTTCTGCACCGAAATCTGTGACAGTATTTCCCGGGCAATAAAGGGATCAATCGGTGCGCCGCCTCTTAAAATACTGCGAATGGCCATGATCACTTCAGTATCGTCGCGTTCTTTTAACACATAACCGGTAGCGCCCGCCTGAATGGCCGAAAACAGGCTGTTTTGCGTACTCCAGGCCGAAATCACCAAAATTAGTACACTGCTGTCTTTGGCCCGAAGCTGTTCAATCAGTTCAATCCCATTGCCATCTGGCAACCCCAAATCGACCAGTGCCAAAGACACCGGCTGTTCTTCAATTTTCTGTAATGCTGCTTTTAAATGGCTAACAAAAATCAGCATGTCATTGCTGTAGCCCATTTCAAGGAGGATATGTCTGAGGCGTGACTGAATCATGGGTTCATCTTCCACAATCAGCACAGGGGCCGGTAATATTGATTCTGTAATGTCCACTGTCTTCCCCGATCTTTTAACTTTCAATATAGCAATATTATTAAACGGTTCTCTATCCCTAGAATTAAGGAATTTCAGAGTGTTAGCACTGTTATTTTTATGATTTCAGCATAGCAGCTATTTTTTAATTTTTATAGATTTTATTGCTCATTTTTAAGCTGTGCTAAAGCCCTTGCCAAATTTCACAAATCATTACTTGTATGCCCTATTCAGAATCTGCACAGTAATACAAGATTGAATTCGCAATGGAAAAATCATAACAATGCCAAGTCCAGCCCAAGCCATTCGCCATAAACTTTTAAATACGTTCTTCTCCCGTCACTCGGTCTGGTTTGCCTGTATTTTAATTGCGCTGGGGATTACATGGCTTAGGCTATTTTATGAGCCACATTATATTTATTATTTTCTGTCCGATGGTGTAATTAATTCACTCTGGCTAATCACCACGCTGCTGAGTCTGGTCGGTCTGTATGATGTCATTCAGACCAAGCATTCCATTCTGAAAAACTACCCGATTATGGGGCATTTCCGGTTTATTTTTGAAGATTTCCGCCCCGAAATTCGCCAGTATTTTATTGAGGCCGATCAGGATGCCCAGCCTTTTTCCCGCATGCAGCGCAGTCTGGTCTATCAACGTGCCAAAAATGAAAATGCCGATAAACCTTTTGGTTCGATTTTGGATGTGTACGAAGCCGACTACCGTTTTATTGTGCATTCCTTGCGCCCCTGCCCACCGGCTGATCCGAAAACCTTTCGGATTCATATTGGCAATGAACAATGCAGCCAGCCTTATAGCGCGTCAATTTTAAATATTTCTGCCATGAGTTTTGGCAGCCTGAGTGCCAATGCCATCCGTGCCTTAAATAAAGGTGCCAAACTTGGTGGCTTTTATCATGACACCGGTGAAGGCAGCCTTAGCCCGTATCATCTGGAATATGGTGGCGATATTGTCTGGCAAATTGCCAGTGGCTACTTTGGTTGCCGCACCGCAGAAGGTTTATTTGATCCGGAAAAATTTGCCCGTCAGGCCGGTAATCCGAATATCAAGATGATTGAGCTCAAACTCTCTCAAGGTGCCAAACCGGGTCATGGCGGTATTTTGCCAAAACATAAAATTTCAGAAGAAATCTCGCAGATTCGTGGCGTGCCGCGTGACCGCGATTGTGTATCGCCCTCGCGCCATCCAAGCTTTAGCACCCCAATTGAAATGCTGCAGTTTTTACAGCAGTTACGCGATTTATCGGACGGTAAACCGGTGGGTTTTAAACTATGTATTGGTCAGCCCTGGCAATTTATGAGTATCGTCAAAGCCATGCTGGTGACCAAAATTGTGCCTGACTTTATTGTGGTGGATGGCTCGGAAGGCGGTACCGGTGCCTCCCCGATTGAGTTTAGTGACTATATTGGTACGCCGCTGCGTGAAGGCTTACTATTTGTGCATAACACTTTGGTTGGCGCCGGCCTGCGCAGTAAAATCAAGCTCGGGGCCAGCGGTAAAATTATCAGTGCCTTTGATATTGCCAGTACCTTTGCCTTAGGCGCAGACTGGGTCAATTCCGCTCGCGGTTTTATGTTTGCCGTTGGCTGTATTCAGGCACAAAGCTGTCATACCAACCAATGTCCGGTCGGTGTCGCCACCCAAGATAAAGACCGTCAAAAAGCACTGCATGTACCCTCCAAAGCAGAACGGGTCTACAACTTCCATAAAAATACCATGCATGCCCTGTCGGAAATGATTGCGGCAGCCGGTTTAAAACACCCGGCCGACATTCGTGCCCATCATCTGGCGCAGCGGATTAACGACCGGGAAATTAAAAACTATGCCCAGCTGCATTTCTGGTTGAAAGAAGGCGAATTACTGAGCTGTGAAAATAAAGATGAAGAAAACTTTTATTTCCGTATGTGGAATTTGGCCAAAGCGGAAGAATTTTAAAAAAGAGGCTCAGGCC